>CANQEQ010000026.1 GCA_947595345.1 uncultured Bacilli bacterium
CATAATTAAATCAACTCTCTTTTTACCTTGATTTAATTATACACCATTTTTCTTTTCTTTTTTAAGCGATTGCCATACAATTTTTATTTTATTATAAAAGTATAGATAAATAAACCAACCAAATAAAGAAGAGCTAAGATACTTGGAATAAACAAGATATTAATAAAAGCTTGATTTTCATTAGCGTTTTCTACAAATTGTCGTCCAACCTCTGTTGATAATCTTTTTTGATTAGCATAACCACCTTTATTTTCCATTTTCTTTTCAAGATAATCTAACAAATAACCAACATGACCTCTTAAAAATACTTCTTCATAATATTCATATAAATCACTTGGTATAACCTCATATTTATTAAATGTACTTAAATTATCTCTAATTAAACGATAGTATTCTTGGTTCATATTTCCTTCAATTTTCATATTAGAATAGGCTAGTAGTCCAATTTTTGCTGCTTGATATAAGTTAACTCGCATACCACTTTTATCATATTCGTCCCTACTTAATAAACCTTTAAATGATAGAAAACTAAACTTTTCATTATTAAGAATTATCTTTTCTGGGTCAAAGTTACTTATAAAGTAACCTTTTTCATGAATTCTTTGCATAGCAAAATCAAGAGCTAGAAGAATGTTTTTTAAAGCTTTAGCATCATCTCTATAATCTTCTAAGACTTCTTTTAAATTCATGGTATCACCTCAATTCTTATTATCTATCTTATAATAAGTATAGCACAAAATTAAAAAAATACCACAAAAAAACTAAAGTTTCCTTTAGTAATTTAATCTCTTTTGTTTAGCAGTTATTTCTATATTCTTATCTAACATTTCATCAAGTAACTCATAAAGTGAATAATTATTAGTATTTTCATATTCTAAACTATTAAATTCGTCTCTTACTATAATATTTCCTTCATCATTTCTTTTTAATCTAAGACTTACATCTGGTAAAACTTCATATTCTTGAATACCTAAAAAAACTACAAAATCTGATAAGTCCGTATGATTTCCTTCTAAATAATAATCTACTAGAGCCTCATCATATAAATCAGTTGATAAAGCATCATATTTAGAAAAATATCTTTCATGAAATATAACTCCTTTTTTTAATAATAAACAATCTATACTATCTTTATCTATTTCAACTTGAAAACAATCCTTATTAGCATCCATCATAGAACCATATGGTTTTATAACTATTTTTTCTAAATTACTTGAAGCAGTTTTTTCAATACAAGCTAAATAACGAACTTTAGTAACTGGGTCAACATAAATAATTACATTATCTTTATTTTCTTCATTTTCTATACTTTTAACTTTTAAAAGTCTACTACATCTTGCCTTAAAAAAATCTTTTAACTTATCATCATCTATATTTTCTTTCTCTATATAATCTTTAAATACTCTATAAAAATCACTAAAATTATCAAATTTCATAACACAAATCACTCCCATATTTAATTATATTACAATAAATTCTTTTAAACCTTATTTTTTACATAATTTGACTTATTATTTAATGATTAATATTTACTTCTCACTTTTATATTCTAAAATATCAGTTATATTACAATTTAGGACAAAACAAAATCTAGCTATAACATCTAAATCAACTCTTGTTACTTTATTATTGTAATATCTATTAACTAAATCATAACTTAATGCTGTCATACTACTTAATTTACTTCTGCTAATCTTTTTAGTATCAATAATTTTCTTTAAATTAATATTAATTTTTCCATAGTCTTTTAATGTATATATTGTATTATTCATTTTAGACCTCCTATTTAGTTTAAAACTAAATATATTATAGATTTATAATAATATTTATATAAGTCCATATTATTAATTAGTTATTATATTATTATGATTTAATTCTATTGATTTAATACAAATTTTAGTTTATACTATATTAGTAAACTAATAATAAAGAGAGGTAGTACTAATGAATGAAAATGAAGAAACTAAAATTAATAATGGAGATTATACTCCAATAAAAAGAACTCCAACCGAAGAACCTAAAATAGAAATTAACAATAATAATAATAGTAGTAATAATAATATTCCCAATGTAGTTCTAAATAATCAAAATTTAGAAAACCAAAATACAGTAACTCCTACTTATAATAATCAAATAAATAATGTTACTCCTAATATAATTTCAGTTACTGGAACTCCTCAAGTTTTACCTAAAGAAAGTAATAACCCAGTTAATGAACCACCTAAAGAAGATAACAACAACAATAATAATACTTCAAATACTCTAGAAAATAACCAAAATCTAGAAACTCCAAATAACGAGACTAATAATTCTTCTCAAGAAGAAGAAAAAAGCAATACCTTAGAAATAGGCTTACTAGTTATATTTTTCATAATTATTATAGTAGATATATTTACAATAATGAATAAAATTACTCTATCTTTTATAATAAATATTTATATAACTATATTAATTTATCTTGGTTATAAAAGGGCTAAAGAAAAGAAAACAGTTGCTGTAAAATATGGAATAGGTATTGGAGTTTTTTTGATATTAACTAGTGGACTACTGGGTATTATATTGGGTATTTTTACAATAATTGATGCTGTTAATTATAATAAAAAATTTAAAGGTGTGAAAAAACCTAAAAAAGAATGGTTAACAATTGTATATATTTTTGCTATCTATTTTGCCTTAATTTTCTTAATCGTTTTTATAAATGTTTTAGGTATTTTAAACCCTAGATTAAGGTGTACTAGAAGAAATGGTGATGAAGTTGTATATCGTTTTAATTATAAAGGTGTACGTAATATGTCAGTAAATGGAAAAAGAGATGACGAACAAGCTGATACTGTTAATGCTCTTTATAATATTAACTTTTACTTACATAGTCATGATGACGAACCTGTGCAAGAATATATAGCCATAGTAAGAGGCTATGAAGAAGATATATTTGGTTCCGTTTGTAAATAAAGTAATTAAATCTATAAAAAAATCACTTTGCTAATAACAGAGTGATTTTTAATTATAATAAATTAATTATTACATTGTCTTTTCTTTATTTATATATCTTTCTTTTAAATTTAAAGGCATAACATTTTGACAAAATGGAAGAGTAAAATTATATGGAAATTCTTCTATAATTTCTTCATCATTTTCATAATGAGTAGCAGTCAAATAATAATCAAATTGCATATCTTTAGGTCTAAATAATTTAAAACCTTTTCTTTCTTTTTTAGAAATATTAACATAAAAACTATTATCTGGTTCTAAGGATAACTCTTTAATCTCTCCACTTATATTAAATTCAAGAGGATTTCGTCCTTTTAATAAAAGATTAGTTGCTTCACTATCATAATAAGAATAACTATAAAAACTTCTATCCTTTTGGTCAAAATAATATTCTTCAATACTTAAAGCCTCATCTTTTAATTCATAACTTAAAATTGAATACTCATTTATAGAAATATCACACTTTGACTCTTCTGTTTTAGAGTTTAAAATTACTTCATTATCTTTAGTTTGAAACTTAATAATTTCTCCATTACTTTCATATAAAATGTCTTCTGCTTTAACCTCTCTTGGGTCATTTAATCTCTTTAAATTAGGAAATCTCTCCTCTAAAAAACAAGCTATTTCAGCTTTATCAACAGGCATATTGTTAAAGTATCTTCTTAAAATATCTTCAATATAATCAATTTGCATAATCCACCTCTATTATTAGAATACCTAAAAATATTCATAAAAACAATATTTTTTCATTATTTTTACTTTTACTTGACAAAGAAAAAGGTTATAAGTTTTATCTTACAACCACATTAACAATTTTATTTTTAATAACAATTATTTTAACTATTTCTTTACCTTCAAGATGTTTTTTAACATTTTCTTGCTCTAAAGCTAATTTTTTAATTTTTTCTTCCGTTGTATTAGTTAAAACATCTATTGTACCTCTTAATTTTCCATTTACTTGAATAGCAATTGTTACATTATCGTCAACTAATTTCTCCTCTTCATATACTGGCCATCTAGATTCACATAAATGAGCTCCTAAATTATTAACTTCGTTTAATTCTTCAGTAATATGAGGTGCCATCGGATTTAAAAGCAATAAGAAAGTACGATAATCTTTTTTAGTAATATTTTCTAATTTTTCCATTTCATTTAAAAGTATCATTAAACTAGAAATAGCTGTATTATATTTTAAATTATCTAAATCCTCAGTAACCTTTTTAATTGTTTTATTGAATAAAACCTCAAGAGTAGGGGAGTAAGTAGTTTTACTATTTAACTTATTAGCTATTCTTTCAACTCTATCTAAGAATTTTTTACAACCATTTAAGCTATTAGTATTCCAACTAACTTCTTTTTCATAATCTCCTATAAACATTTCATAAACTCTTAAAGCATCAGCTCCATATTCATTGATACAATCATTAGGATTTATAACATTTCCCTTAGATTTACTCATTTTCTCACCATTAGCACCTAAAATCATACCATGACTTGTACGTATTTTAAATGGTTCACGATTAGGAACTAAACCTTGGTCATACAAGAAGTTATTCCAAAATCTAGCATAAAGTAAATGACGAGTAGCATGTTCCATACCACCATTATACCAATCAACTTTACCAAAGTAATCTAAAGCTTTTCTTGAAACAAACTCTTTTTCATTATGAGGGTCCATATAACGAAGCCAATACCAAGAAGAACCAGCCCAGTTAGGCATTGTATCAGTTTCACGTTTAGCATCTCCACCACACTTAGGACACTTACAATTAACAAACTCCGGAATAGCAGCTAAAGGACTTTCACCATCATCAGTTGGTTCATAGGAAGCAACATTTGGAAGTTTAACTGGTAAATCTTCATAAGGAACAGGGACAAAACCACAATTTGGACAATTAATCATTGGAATAGGTTCTCCCCAAAATCTTTGACGTGAGAATACCCAGTCTTGTAAACGATATTTAACACTAGCATGTCCTATACCTTCTTCTTCTAAGTATTCTATCATTTTAGAAATAGCTTCACTTTTTTTAGTTATTCCATTCAAAAAACTTGAATTAACCATTTCACCATCGCCTATATAAGCTTCTTTAGTTATGTCTCCTCCTTTAATAACCTCAATAATTGGAATATTAAACTTCTTAGCAAATTCATAATCACGTTCATCATGAGCAGGAACAGCCATAATAGCACCTGTTCCATAACCCATCATTACATAATCAGCTATATAAACTGGTATTTTTTCTTTAGTAATTGGATTAATAGCATAAAAACCTAAAATCTTAACTCCAGTTTTTTCTTTATTTAATTCAACTCTTTCCATTTCACTTTTATGACTTGCAAACTCTTGATAAGCTTTAATTTCTTCCATATTTAAAATACGATTTTCTAAATGTTTTAAAATAGGATGTTCAGGAGCAATAACCATAAAAGTTACACCATATATTGTATCAGGTCTTGTTGTATAAACTTTTAATTTTTCATCACTATCGTCAATTAAGAAATCAATTTCAGCTCCAGTTGATTTTCCTATCCAATTGATTTGAGCTAATTTCGTTTTCTCTTGAAAATCAGTTTCACTAAGACCATCTAAAAGTTTTTCAGCATACTGTTTCATTCCAAGCATCCATTGTTCTTTTTCTTTATGAACAATACTGCCTCCACATCTTTCACAGCAACCACCTTCAACTTCTTCATTAGCAAGACCAATTTTACAATTAGGACACCAATTAATAGTTTTTTTAGCTTTATAAGCAAGTCCAGCTTCATAAAATTTCAAGAATTGCCACTGTGTCCATTTATAGTATTTAGGGTCAGTTGTTGCAATTTCTCTTGACCAGTCAAATGATAAACCTAAACTTTCAAGTTGTCCTTTAAATGTCTTTATATTTTCTTTAACAGCAACACTTGGGTGAACATGATTTTTAATAGCATACTCTTCAGCTGGCAAACCAAAAGCATCCCAACCCATAGGGAATAAAACATTATAACCTTGCATACGTTTCTTTCTTGCAACAGCATCAAGAGATGCATAACTCCTAACGTGTCCAACATGAAGTCCAGCTCCACTTGGATATGGGAACTCTACTAAGACATAATATTTCTCTTTCGTACTATCAGTTTTAGCCTCAAATGTATGATTTTCCTTCCAATATCTTTGCCATTTCTTTTCAATTTTTTTTGTATCCATTTTTAATTTTTCCTTTCTTTACATAATATTTTCCTATAAAACTATAAGTAATTACTATAAGTGGTATAAATATAACTGTTCCAATTAGAATTGCTAAATAAATATTTTCAATATATTTCATGACAAATGTTGCAGAAAAGGCTATATCAAAAGCACTTACTAAACCTATTAAATTCATGATTTTTTGATAATTTATTTTACTCATATCTAAATGGTATTTTTTAATTAATAACATGAGTTCAACCGGGACTTTATTAGGTTTATATTTTCTATGTCTTATTATTTGATAAAACAAATAAAATAAATATACACCTATAAATGTTCCTAAAAACCATATTAAATCAGTTAAATTCACTATTTCACCTACCTTATATTAAAAAAAGGGTGGTACTACAAGGAGTCAAACTGACGGTACCATCCTAAATTTCTCTTAATTATCTTAACGCGATTAACGATTATTTTTTCAAAAGACAAGTTCATATATATTAATTTATTAGTTTGCACCAACCACTAACTCGCTTAAAAACAATATATATTACTACTTCTTCAAATAATATAAGCCTATTTAATCATAGAAGCTAAAATTTTTCAAGTCTTTTTTTCTTATTTTAGTTATTTTAATTATTTATTTAACTATTTTTCTTCTAATTTTCAAGAAATACGTATAAAAGTTTTTTATTAACATACCTTAAATATAGGTGATAAAATGAATTTAGTTCCAGTTATAGTAGATAAAGAAAGTAATGGAGAACGTAGTTATGATATTTTTTCAAGACTTTTAAAAGATAGAATAATTCTTTTAAGTGGAGAAATTGACGATAATCTAGCTAATGTTATAGTAAGTGAACTTTTATATTTAGATTCAATTAATCACAATGATATAAGTTTATATATTAATTCCCCAGGTGGTTCAATTACAGCTGGTATGGCTATCATGGATACTATGAATTTTATTAAAAGTGATGTATCAACTATTTGTCTTGGTATGGCAGCTTCTATGGGAGCTTTCTTATTATCCTGTGGCAAAAAAGGAAAACGTTATATATTACCAAATGCTGAAGTTATGATTCATCAACCTCTAGGAGGAGTAGAAGGTCAAGCTACGGAAATTAAAATTGTAGCTGAAAGAATACTAAAATTAAAAGAAAAACTAAATACTATTCTAGCTAAAAATACAGGCAAAAAAATAGAAGAGATTACAAAGGATACTGAAAGAGATTATTTTTTAGATAGTAAAGAAGCAAAAGACTATGGTATAATTGATAAAATTTTAACTAAAGAAGACTAATAAACACGATTTTTTTATAATAAAAGAGGAATTTTGGCTTTAAAAAGTGCTTTTATTCCACTAAATTCTAAAATTACCTTACATTTTCAAGAAATATTTGTTATAATTGAATTAAAGAAACGAATATTATAGATAATGAAGGTTGAGGTATTACATGAATGACAACAAATATTTAGAAAATTCTATTTCTTCTTTAAAATTAAATAAAGCAATAATTGATATTTTAAAGGAAAACCAAATTTTAAAAGTTAATGATTTATGGATTAAAAATCGTACTTATTTAAAAAGCATTGGCCTAACTGATAGTCAAATTAAAGATATAATTATCAAACTAGAATTAATAGGTCTTGATTTGAATAAACGAAAAAATAAATAGGAATTTTACTTTCTATTTATTTTTTTTATCTTCTCTTAAACGATTAGCAATTTCTTTTATTTTTCTAAAACGATGGTTAAGTCCTGATTTAGTTATTTGGTGATTAGTTTCAATTGTCATGATTTCACTTAATTCTTGCAAAGATGTCTCAGGATATTTTAAACGATATGTAATAACTTCATTTAATTTATCGTCAAGGGCTTCTTTTCCAATTTTTTCAATGATTAAATTAATATCTTCTATTTGCTTATTAGATGTTAACATACTTTTTTCAATATTAGCTTGTTCACAGTTGTTAAGTCTATTAGTCATGTTTTTATGGTCTCTATAAATTCTAATATCTTCAAAATACATAACTCCTAAACTAGCAGAAATTATTCTTAAAAAGTCTCCAATTTTTTCAGCTTCTTTTATATAAACCATATAACCTTTATCTCGGTTTATAATCTTACTATTCAAATAAAATTCATTAAGTAATTCCATAACAAACTTAGCTTCTTCTTTATAATCAATAGAAAATTCTAAATGATACATTGAAGTCTTAGGGTCATTGACACTTCCTGTCATTAAGAAAACTCCTTTTAAATATGCTCGTTTCTCATCTTCACAAGTAATTAGATATAATGGAGGACGTGATTCATATTCCATATTCTCATTTAAAACTCCTAAATCTTTTAAAATAGTATCTAATTTTTCATTAACTAATATTTTATAAATCCGATTTTTATTAAATTTAGTATTTTTATATTCTATTTTTACATTTATATTATAAATTTCTTTAAAAAGATTATAGATATGCTTACATACTGTAGAATTTTCAGTTATTAAAATTAATTCCTTTGTCTCTTTATTATAAGAATTTCTTACTATAGCTGATAATTCAGCTAAATTAGCACTGGAATTACTATACATCCCACTTATTTCATTTTTTATTCTAGTTGTAAATGACATCTTAATCACCTTCCTTATTATATCTATCACCTTTAATTATAGATAATATTAAAATTACTAAACCTAAGATAAATAAGAAAATAGAAATTACTTGAGCCATTTTTAAATTCATAAGCATTAAACTATCTGTTCGCATACTTTCTATAAAAAATCTAACAACAGAATACCACATAAGATATATAGCTAAACAAGTTCCAACTTTTAAACTTTTAACTCGTCTTACAATTAAAATAATAACTAAACCTATTATATTTAAAACACTTTCATATAAAAAAGTAGGGTGGTAAACAACACCATTTATAGTCATACCTTTTATAATAAAATCCGGAATATGTAATTTTTCTAAAAATAATGCAGTAGTAGGTCCTCCATGAGCTTCTCCATTAAAGAAATTTCCCCAACGACCAATTATTTGACCAAGAATTAAACCAACTGAACTAACATCTAAGAATTTAATTGTTTCCATAAATTTTCTTTTATGAATTACATTATATAAAATAATTGTTAAAGCTCCAGCTATAATTGCCCCATGAATAGCCAAACCACCATTCCAAACAGCAATTATTTCACCAGGATTTTGTAAATAATAATCTAAATTAAATAAAACATAATAAATTCTAGCTCCTAAAAAACCAAAGATAATTACATAAAAAAGCATATCAAAGAAATATTTATAATCCATCTTTAACCTTTTAAGTTCTAAAAAAATGATACAAGAACCTAGAATTACCCCTAAAAGTATTGCAATAGAATACCAATAAATTTGAATAAAACCTAAATCAATTGCAACGCGTTCCATAAAATCACCAAGAATAGTATATAATATTTGAATTATTTTTACAAATAATATTTATTGACATAATTATCTTTTTGTTATATTATAGTTTACATCGTTAAATTATTTTACCTTTCAATATTATTGAATTTGTGATATAATTTAATAAATAGTTATATTTTTGAATATACTATTTTGGGAGGTAGTAGCCCCAGCCTAGCTTCGGCGGTCATATTAATATGATACTAAAATAGAAGGTTTTTTGCCTAAAACAAATTTAGGCTGCTACTAAGAGGCTTATTTTTATAAGTCCTCTTTTTATTTAATAGGAGATAATATGTTACAAGAATTAATTGATACATTTGAAGAATTAAAAAAATACATTTATATTGTTGATAGGGGTGATTTGCCTCCTTTAATAATTGAATTTAAAAACGAAAACTTTTATCACTTAATAGGATTACATAAAATAAATCTTGATATGTTTTTTCCTTCTAAAATGCATTCTAAAGATAAAAGATATAAACATATTCAAAAAAATGTTGCTAAATATGATAATATAATTATTAATCAAATAAAGGGAAAATACTCTTTAGAACTTAGAATTAAAACTTTTCCACATATTTTAGATATATTAAAGAATGGTGAGGGAATATATTTATACAACATAAAAGGAAAAACTCCAGGTAGTATATATAATGGAGATTACGGATTAGCTGCTACATTTGACGGAATAAATTGTCTTTTAGGAATAAAAGAAGACCAATTATTAGATAATATTATTTACGTTCCACAAAGTTGGATGTCAAGTAATAGGCCAAATAAATTAATATTTGGTAAAAAGCCAATGTATTTCAAAGAAATTATTATTATAGAGAAAGAATTATATGAAAAAGCTATTTGTAATTAATATTTTTATATGTAATTTAATTATAAAAAAAGAGTATTAACAAACTTGTTTTTACTCTTTTATTTTACATTCAATATTTTATTTAAAAATTCACCTGTATAACTATTTTTAACTTTAGAAACCTCCTCAGGCGTCCCAGCTGCAACAACAAGTCCACCATTATCACCACCATCAGGTCCTAAATCAATTATATAATCAGCTGATTTAATAACATCAAGATTATGTTCAATTACTAAAACTGTATCATTATTATTAACAATTCTTTGTAATATAGCAAGTAGTCTTTTTATATCAGCCATATGTAAACCAGTAGTTGGTTCGTCTAATATAAATAATGTTTTTCCAGTTGCTTTCTTTTGAAGTTCCTTAGAAAGTTTAACCCGACCAGCTTCTCCACCTGATAAGGTAGTTGCACTTTGACCAAGTTTAACATATCCAAGTCCTACATCTTCCATAACTTGAAGTTTGTTTCTAATCTTAGGTATATTATCAAAAAACTTAAGAGCCTCAGTTACACGCATATCTAAAACCTCAGCTATATTTTTATCTTTATAACGTATTTTTAAAGTTTCACTATTGTATCTTGTACCATGACATACTTCACAAAGAATATAAACATCTGGTAAAAAGTGCATTTCAATTTTTTTAACACCATCACCACGACAAGCTTCACATCTTCCACCTTTAACATTAAAAGAAAATCTATTTTTACTATAACCTAACATTTTAGCTTCTTTAGTATTCGTGAATATATCTCTAATATCGTCAAATACTCCGGTATAAGTTGCTGGATTACTTCTTGGAGTTCTACCAATTGGATTTTGAGTAATAACAACAACTTTATCTATATTATTAAGTCCTAAAATCTTTTTATGACTTCCAGCTTTAACTTTAGATTTATAAACATGATTCATACAAGCATTAGCAAGAATTTGCATAACTAAACTACTTTTTCCACTTCCAGATACTCCAGTTACACATGTAAATGTTCCAAGAGGTATAGAAACATCAATATCTTTTAAATTATTTTCACTTGCACCTTTAATTTCAATTTTCTTACCGGTTCCTTTCCGTCTTTTTTTAGGAACATCAATACATTCTTTGCCACTTAAATAACGTCCTGTAATACTATTTTTATTCTTCATTACTTCCTCAGGTGTCCCAGCTGCAACAACATAACCACCCTCGTCTCCGGCTCCAGGCCCTATATCTACTAAGAAATCACTGGCAAGCATTGTATCAGTATCATGTTCAACAACTACTAAAGTATTTCCTAAATCACGCATTTCAAGAAGAGAGTTTATTAATTTCTCATTGTCTTTTTGATGTAAACCAATACTAGGTTCGTCTAAAACATATAAAACTCCGGTTAATCTAGAACCAATTTGAGTTGCTAACCTAATTCTTTGAGCTTCACCTCCAGATAATGTTCCACTTTGTCTTGCTAAAGTTAAATACTCAAGTCCAACATTCTTTAAAAATGTTAATCTATTTTTTATTTCTTTAATTACTAATTCACTTATCTTAGCTTCACTTTCACTTAATTTTATCTCTGTAAACCAAGTAAGTAAATCTTTAATTGATAAACATGTTAATTCATAAATATTTTTTTCATTAATTAAAATATTTAAAACACTATCATTAAGTCTTGCTCCATGACATACTTCACAAGGAAGTTCTATCATATATTGTTCTAACCAATCTCTAATCCATTCACTTGATGTCTCCATATAACGTCGTTCAAGATTATTAATTACACCTTCAAAATAATCTTTATTCTTAGTAACATTACCACTTCTACTAGTAATATTAAAAGAAATTATATCAGGTGAACCATATAAAATAATATCTTTTTCTTTGTCTTTTAATTTCTTAAAAGGCTTATTCATATCTATTTTATAATAATCACATACAGCTTTTAATCTTTTATATTCTATACTATCTTGGTCATCATTTAAGGTTTTAATACACTTTTCATTTAAACTTAAATCAGTATTAGGAATTACTAAATCTACATCTATTTTTAATTTTACTCCTAAACCTTTACATTCAGGACAAGCTCCATATGGTGCATTAAAACTAAACATACGAGGTTCAGGCTCTGCAATAGAGTAATTACAATAAGGACAAGCATAGGTTGTTGAAAATAATATTTCATCCCCATCAATTATATTAATTAATACTTTACCTTTAGCTAAATTAGTAGCTGTTTCAATTGATTCATAAAGACGACTTCTAATTCCTTCTTTTATAACAATTCTATCAACTACAACATCTATTTTATCTTTTTGATTTTTAGCAAGTTCTATCTCTTCACTTAAATCATACATCTCTCCATTAATACGAACTCTTATATAACCATCTTTTCTTAAATTATCTAATGTATCTTTATGTGTACCTTTTTCATAATCAACAACAGGTGCTAAAACCATAATCTTAGTACCATTTTCAAATCCTTCTATTTTATTAACAATTTCTTCTATACTTTGACTTTTAATTGGAATATGATGATTTGGACAATAGGGAACTCCAATTCTTGCAAATAAAAGTCTTAAGTAATCATAGATTTCTGTTACAGTTCCAACGGTTGAACGAGGATTTTTACTAGTTGTCTTTTGGTCTATACTAATACTTGGAGATAAACCTTCTATACTATCAACATCAGGCTTTTCACTTCCACCTAAAAACTGTCTAGCATAAGCTGATAAAGACTCAACATATCTTCTTTCTCCCTCAGCATATATAGTATCAAATGCTAAACTACTTTTTCCACTTCCAGATAAACCAGTCATGACAATTAATTTATTTTTAGGAAGCTCTAAATCTATATTTTTTAAATTATTTTCTCTAGCTCCTTTTATAACTATCTTGTCCATACAACACCTCTTTAAAAATCTAAAATATTATAACATAAATTTAATTTTTTTTATAGTCTAAAGTTAAAAATTATAGATTTAAAAAATAATAAAAAAATATCAAATTAATTAAGCCTCTATTTAAGCAAATCAATTTAATATTTTTAATTTCTTTATACAATTTTATCTATTATAAACTTTCTAATATTTTATCTATACTAGCTAATTCTCCATTAATTTCTTCAAGTGATTTAGAAGTCCCTTCTTCATTTCCTAAAGTTTCTCTTGCATAAATGGTGAGTTCTTTAATTATATTACCACATATTTCTTCTAATTTTTTAGTTATATTAGAAATGGTAGTTCCTAAATAAAAACAAGTCTTTGATAAATTGGAGTCTTCTGAAGTAACAGCATCACCTATTTTTTCCATCTGTTCACCATATATACTTAATCGTATACTAAGACTATAAGTATTATCACCACCAGCTATACTTTCAATTGTATTTATTGTACTTGATAATTCATTAACATTAAAATTCATTATTACTCACCACTTTCATTTAATTGTTCTTGAACTGCTACAAAATTAGAACAATTTGTTATAATATTATTTATTTCGTTTTCATTTAAACTTGTTTGTAAATCAAGAATTTTTTGTAATTTATCATTTAATTCTCTACCTATATCTGTACCATTTACAAATAATTGATAATTAGAGTCATTATTAAGTCTTGTACGAATAGAAGAAATTTCCTCGGTCATTGCATTAAAAACTGATTTACAATTATCAATTTGATTTTTTAAGTTTTCTATATTCTCTTTAACTAAAGCCATATTTTCCTCCTTTTTTATAAAGTATCTAAAATACTTTTAGCACTTTCTAAACCTTCATTAGTTCTAGTAAGATTTTCATTTGATGTTGTTTCGTTTTCAATTGTTGCTCCAATATACGTTTTTAAACCTTTTTTAATTTCGTCTATATTACTAGATAATTTTCCGGATAAGTTTCTATAAGTAGCACTGATATTGTTGCAAGTTCCGGATAGGCTAGAGTCTTCACTAGCAACTATTCCTGATAAGGCTAAAAAGTTATCTACAATTCTTGTGAATATTTTTCCCATTTCTATTTCTGTCATTTCTAATTGACTTACTATTTCGTTTATATCTAAAGCATTAAAATTTTTCTTATTCATATTAAAATTCCTTTCTATAAATATTACTTACTATTTCCACTTTGCATTTGTGCTCTACGATTTAATTCTTCTTGATGGTCAAAAAAATTATTTAATTTACTTGTTAAACTGTTTGTTTCAGCAGTTAGATTTTGGTCTAAAAGTCCCATTATTTTTTGAATTTTATCGTCTTGGTTTTTACCAAAATTTGTACCTTCTATAAACATTCTATAATTTTCGTCTTGACCAAGAGAAGTTTTTAAATTACCTATTAAACCTCTTACATTCTCTAAATCACGTCTAATTTCTGCAGTTTTTGCACGACCATTACTAATTGAACTATTTGTTAAAGCCATATTTCCTCCTTCTAAATTAATAAATACGTATTAAATTCAAGTTTAATTGTAATTACAAATTAATTATAACATCATTATGACGTCAAGTCAAATTCATTTTAAATCTATATAAAACGACTGCAAAATGATACTATAATGATGAGAGGTAAAAATGAAAAATTTTACATTAAGAATTGATGAGGAAATATTATTAGAACTTGGAAAAATTGCTGAAAAAGAACATAGAAGTATCAATAGTCAATTGATATATATAATTGAAAAATTTATAGAAGAAAACAAAGAAGAGTAATTTTTTAAGTTAAAACGACTATAGTAAATTTATAGCCGTTTTCTTTTTAAAATCAACCGAATTATTATACTATTTATAAAAATTACAATAACTGAATAAAAAGATTTTAAAATACCAAATGTGAAAATACCTAAGATAATAATTAAAGTATTCATAATAAAATAAGTTATATCTATATTAATATTCAAATATTTCTTGAAAAATAAAGGAATAAGACTAATTCCACCATTAGAAAAGCCTAATTTATAAATTATTCCTCCTGTTACACCACATAAAAAAGCTGTTATTAAAATTAAAAAGAATAGGGGAGTTGAATTTAAAAATACTAAATTAATATTACTAGTTAATCTAACAAAAAAAGGATATAAAAAAGTACTTACAATAGTTCCATATACAGTATTCTTATCTAAAAAGATAATACTTAATAAAAGCATTAAAACATTTATTATTAAAATAATAATAGAAGTTTCAATATTTAAAACATTACTTATAATTAAAGCTAAACCTTGAGTTCCCCCAGTTACAATACTAAGTCTTTTTAAAATTAAATTAAAATTTAAAGAGGCTAACAATAACATTAAAACTAAAAGAAAATATTTTTTTACTTGTTTCAAATTATCACCCATTCATATAAAAATAAAAAGTAGTTCTAGTTTAATCTAGTTACTACTTTATTTTAATTATTTATTCTTAAATTGTTACATTACTTTTTAAAACACTTTCAATAAATTTATCTATATCCCCATCTAAAACTTTAGAAACATTACTAGTTTCATAGTTAGTTCTATGGTCTTTAACCATGGAATAAGGATGCATTACATAACTTCTAATTTGAGAACCAAAAGAAGTTAACATATTCTCACCCCTGACCTCATTTAATTCTTGTTGTTTTTCTTCTAAGGCTAAAAGATGTAATTTGTTCTTAAGCATTCGCATAGCTTCTTCTCTATTTTGAATTTGACTTCTCTGATTTTGGCATGATACTACAATTTTAGTTGGCAAATGAGTTATTCTAACAGCACTATCAGTTGTATTAATATGTTGTCCTCCAGCTCCACTTGCTCTATAAACATCTATCTTTAAATCTTTTTCATTAATTTTTAAAGCAACATCATCAGGAAACTCCGGTATAACTTCAACGGATGCAAATGATGTATGACGTTTATTATTAGCATCAAATGGTGATAATCTAACTAAACGATGGACACCTTTTTCACATTTTAAATAACCATAAGCAT
>CANQEQ010000027.1 GCA_947595345.1 uncultured Bacilli bacterium
ATAGAAAAACTGATATTTGAAATTATTCCAAGTATCAGTTAACTATTTATTTTTTTAAGCGATTGCCATACAAGAAAACTACTTATCTTTAAGTTCTAAAAAACAAATTGTTTCAACCTTATTAGTTCGTGGAAACATATCAACTAGATAAATATTTGAAATATTATATAATTCTTTTAAAGTTTCTAAATCTCTTTTTAAAGAAATCATATGACAAGATATATAAATTAAATATTTAGAATTTAAAGATAAAATTTTAGTAAGAGCTCTTTTATTAAGCCCTCGTCTAGCTGGGTCAACAACAATTAAATCAAGATTTTTTAAATAAGGAAGTTTTTCTTCTACCTTTCCTGTAATAACTTTTAAATTATTAATATTATTAAGACTTAAATTAACCTTAGCATCACTTGTTGCATATTCGTTTTCTTCAATTGATGTAACGCGTCCAAACTGACTTAAAAAAATTCCTAAAACACTTGTTCCACTATATAAATCTAAAATATTATTAAGCTTTTTATTTTTTAAATTATCTACTAATATTTCTTTTATTTTTAAAAGACCACTGCTATTTACTTGAAAGAAAGAATTATAATTAACTTTAAACTTATAGTTATCTACTGTTTCTATAAAATAATCTAGGCCTTTAATAACCTTAGAATTATATATTAAATTATTAATTTCTGCCTGATTTTTCAAATTATTTAAGTACTTGTATTCTCCTTTTATAGAAAGCAAAGTTTCACTTTTACTATTTTCTCTAATTAAAACTTCACCATTAAAATTAAAATCATAATTTTCATTTAATATTTCAATTATTTTATTAATTTTCGGACTTAATAAATAACAATAATCTATCTCAACTAAAATATTAGAATGTTCTTTATAATAACCTAATTTTCCATTTTCCACGTGAAGAATTACTTTATTCCGATAATTCAAGTTCTTAGTTTCAAAAAAGCCATCACATTTATTAAAATAATTTAAGCATTTATTAATTTTAAATTCCTTTTCAAGAGAATAATTAGCATGAAGAAAATTACAACCTCCACATTTATCATAATACTTACAAATAGGAATAACTCTATTTTCATTTTCTTTTATGATTTTTTTTATTTCAGCAACTTGATAGTTCTTTTTTGCATTTTTAATTTCTATATCAAGGATTTCGCCTGGTAAACCTTTTTTTACAAAACAAACTTGATTATTTATTTTAGCAATTCCTTGACCTAAATCGTCAAATTTTATAATTTCAACTTCCATAAACAAACATCCTCTTTTCTTATGAAAATATTTTATACCATTTGACGATGTAACTCAACTATAAATTTATGAGGGATGCATTGCCTTTTGAAATTAAATTGATTTGGTAGTAAATATGAATTTCAGATTGAGCTTACAAACATCCCTCATTATTATTATTATCTTTTTTTTAGAAAAAGTATCACTTTTTTTGAAATTTTTTTAAAAAAATTTAATTAATATACCCATTTTCCTGTAAAAATAGCTTTTATTTAACAATTAAACTTAATTAATATTTATTTTATTTACATGATTTTACATATTTAAACTTTAAAATCTTATTATTTTAAATGCATTAAATTTTAAAAGTAGAAAATACTAAAAGAGATGGTGAAACTATGAATTATATAGAAAGATTAAAAAAAGAAAGCAATAATGCAACAGATTATATATATAAAAAAATTAAATTAAAAAATAATACATTAGAAATTGTTAATATAGAAACAATTACTAGTAGCAGTGATATTAATAATTTTATTTTAAAAAGAATAAGTTATTTAGATAATCTAGATGAAGATAATCTAAAAGATTTTTTATATAATTATTTGCCTACAACTTCA
Source organism: uncultured Bacilli bacterium (assembly GCA_947595345.1). Lineage (GTDB taxonomy): Bacteria > Bacillota_I > Bacilli_A > RF39 > UBA660 > RUG591. The sequence goes on from CANQEQ010000027.1 coordinate 1,860, forward strand.
ATTAGTAAAATAAAAGATTATAAAGATTTAAAAAATAAACTTTTAAATGGCTACACCATCTTAATTATTAATAATAAAGATTTACTTGGAATTGAAACCAGACGAGATTTAACAAGAGGAATAGAAAAAAGTGAATACGAGAAAACAATTGTTGGTAGTAAAGATAGTTTTATAGAACATTTTAACACGAATTTAGGTTTAATTAGACGCCGAATTAAAGATACTAATTTACAAATAAAAACTTATGAATTAGGAAAATACACCAAAACGAAAGTTGGCTTAGTATATCTAAAAGGTGTTTCTAAAGAGGAATTAATTAAAAAAATTGATACAAAAATTAAAGATATTAATATAGATGGTATAATTGATAGTAATTATTTGAAACAATATCTAAATAACTCCAATAGTTTATTTCCAAGTTTAAAGTTAACTGAACGTCCTGATTTAGCTAGTCTTTCTTTATTAGAAGGAAAAGCTATAATAATTGTAGATAATAGTCCTGAAGTTATAATCTTACCTACTTTCTTTATAGATTTCTTTCATTCAAGTGATGATTATTACCAAAAAAGTTTTAATATCACGTTTATTAGAATTATAAGACTTCTAGCTTTTTTAATAGCCATTTTCTTACCTAGTATTTATATTTCTTTAACAACTCATAATCCGGATAGTATGCCAATTGACTTATTACTAAGTTTCAAGTCCCAACGTTTACTAGTCCCCTTCCCGGCTTTTGTTGAAGCTATAATTTTAATCATTGTCTTTGAAATTTTAAGAGAAAGTGATGTTAGAATTCCCTCTACTATGGGTACAGCTGTTTCTATTCTAGGTGGTTTAGTTTTAGGAGAAGCTTGTGTAAGTGCTGGTATTATCTCACCGATTATGATAATTGTAATTGCAACTAGTGCCATAAGTGGTATGCTAATGCAAAGTGTTGAAGCCATTAATTCTATTAGATGGTATAGATTTATTTTAATAATATTATCAAGTATCTTTGGTTATTTTGGAATATATTTAGGAACTATTTTAATATTAGCAAATTTATGTGAAACTAAAGCCCTAAATGACTGGTACCTTTATCCTTTAACTCCAATTTCTCTTAAAGAACAAAAAGATGGATTTTTAAAACTTCCAAGTAAAAGTCAAAAAACTAGAAATCCGGTTTTAAGTACTAATAAAGTGAGGGGAAGATAAATGAAAAAACTAATTCTTTTAATTATATTAACTATCTTTTTAACTGGATGTGATTCTTATATTGAATTAAATGACTTAGTAGTTATAAATGCAATTGGTATAGAAAAAGATAATGAGCTTTATAAAATCTATATTTCTTTAGTTGAAACGAAAAATAAAGAGAATATTACTAAGATAATTGAAGATAAAGGCTCTTCAATTAATCAAATACTTGATAATTTAAGTCTTACTTTAAATAAAAAAATATATTTATCCCATTTGGAACTTTTAGTTGTAAATAATACTATTAAAGATAAAGAATGGCAAGAAATCGTTAATTTTTTCTTAAACAACAATGAAACAAGAGAAGATTATTTAGTAGCTTATTCAAATGACTTAAAAAAAGCTTTAGAAACAAAAGAATTTAATTATATAAATGAATTAATTGAAAATAATTTTCATGAAACTAGCAAAACAATTAAAACTTCCATGTTTGATGTAATAAAAAATTTATATGATAAAGAAAAAATCTATCTTCCCTATTTAGAAGTTTTAGAAAATCTTAAATTAAATGGTTTAAAAGTATATGAAGACAATACCTGGAAAGATATAAAAGAAGATAAAGTAATATACTTAAACTATTACTTAAATAATATAAAAACTTATAAATATAGTTATAAATGCCAAGGTGATGACAATAAATTTTTATATTTAGAAATTTTAAAGGCTTATAGTAAAAATATCAAAAATAAGTTATTAATTACTAATGAAATTAAAGTAATAAACAATGACTGTAATTTAACAAATACTGAGATTAATAAAATTTTTAAAGACAACTTGACAACTAATCTAAAAGAATTTACAAATAAACAAATAGAAATTAAAAATATTATCCGAGGTTTTTATGAGAACTAATAATTTACAAAATTTTATAATTTATTTTTTTCTTAATCTAAGTTTATTTCTCTTAAATTTTAAGAATTTAAGTATTTTAGGAATAATCCTGGGTACGATTTTAAGTTTTTTAATAATTTTATTTTTAAAAAAGATAAATTATTCTAATTCTAAAATTTATTTTATTGTTATATTTATATGTAGTATATTATTAAATACTATTTCTCTTAATAAAATAACTTATTTTATATCCAATAATATCTTAAGAGAATTTTCTAATATTTTAATTAGTTTAACTTTAATTTTACTTGTATTATTTTTAGTATATAAAGGTAAAAAGACAATTTTAAATGTTTTAATTCTAACATCTTACTTTATTTTCTTTAATTTTATTCTAGGCTTTTTAGCTAATATTCCTTACTTAAATTTAGACTATCTTAATTTAGATATTTTAAATAGTAAAAATATAATTTTAGAGACTTTAACTTATACATTTATTACAATTTATTCATACTTTTTAACAACTTCATTTATGAATAAAGAAGCAAGCTTTAAAAGTTTATTTATAACCTCTCTTACCAATATAATTATTTATATTTTAGTAATATCTATTTTAAGTTTAACTTTAACAAATATCTATCTATATCCTTATCTTGTCATTTATAAAAAAGTTGAGCTTATAGGTTTTATTAATAGAATAGAAATAATATTTTCTATGAATTATTTATTTTGTTTTAATTTCTTTTTATTAATATCTTTTTATGAACTTAAAAATATACTCTCTAAATTTATAAAAAAAGAAAAGAAATTAAATTATCTTTTTCTTTTAATTCTCATATTTATTTTTTTATTTAGTTTAGTTACTATCTCTAAGTATACAAGTTAAGCCTTGTTGTTGATAAAAAGCTTGTTGTTCAGTTGGTATTTTGACATAGTCAGGAATTCCCATTTCTTCTTTAGTATAAACTGAAAAATCAATTGTCAACATGGCTCCATCTTCTAAATTCTCATATATTACTCTACCATCATATCTTAAACTCTCAATTAATTCATCAAGTTTAGGAATAGTTGTACCTTCATTTTCTTTTATTTCTTCCCCCTCTTCTCCTTGAGGACTTGTAAATTTTCTAATTACAATTCTTTTTACATTTTTACTTTCATAACTAGAACTTACTATATAATAAGGACTATTACAACTTAATATTTGAATATCATTAGTAACTTCTTCAATTGGTTCAACTTTATCTGGTAAGACTAATCTAAGTACAGGTGGTGTTATAATTAACAAAATTAAAAGCATTATTCCAATTACACATAATAAATTTTTCATAGGCACCTCTTATTATCTATTAATATATTATCATATTTTTCTATTATTTAAAAGTATAATATTATTTTTTTATAAAAAAAGAAGATAGATTAACTATCCTCTAAAACATGAACAAGAACCTTGATTAACATTACTTACGACATTTTCCTCACAGCAAGAATATTCAGGTCTATAAGTATGTTTATAAACATGATGATTAATTATTCTTGTTCTAATTGGACATACATGTGGAACTTCATGCATAATTGTTCTATGAACGCATCTTTCTTGCACAGGTTCTACAAGTGGACGACTAACATCTGATAAATCTTGATTAAAGTTCATATCACTTTGAAAATCATTGTCTGTAATATCAATATTGTTAGTCATATTATCAGCAAAAAAATTGTTATTTAGAGTGTTATCACGGTCATAACATCTTTCTTGAAACATAAAAATCCTCCTATCTACTTTTATAGTATGAATTAACTCTTTAAATGCTAAGTATATTTACCTAAAATGTAGCATATAATTATTTGGTGAAATTATGAAAATAGCTGTATATTCTATTTGTAAAAATGATAGTAAATTTGTTCTTAATTGGTATAATTCCATGAAAGAAGCCGATAGTATATATGTTCTTGATACAGGTTCAACTGATGGAACTTATGACGAGTTAAAGAAGCTTGGTGTAAATGTTAAAACTGTAATTATATCTCCTTTTAGATATGATACAGCTAGAAATTTAGCTCTTGAAATGCTCCCGGATGATGTAGATTTATGTGTAGCAACTAATTTAGACGAAGTATTTAATAAAGGTTGGAGAAATGAACTTGAAAATAATTATCATGGTGAAAATAGAATAATTTATAATTACTCCTTTCATAATCATAAAGATATTAAAGCTTATTCAAGTAAAATTCATACTAGACATAATTACACCTGGATATATCCTATTCATGAAACCTTAAAAAGCCAAAATAAACTAGAAACTAAAACTATAATTAATTCTATTACTCTTACTAAATACTCAGATACAATAGATAAAAACTATTTATCTTTATTAGAACTTGCTGTTTTAGAAAATAAAAATGATTATAAAAATAGATTTTATTTAGGATACTATTATCTAAATAATAAAAAAGAACAAGAAGCCATTGATATTTTTCTAAATTATCTTACTTTTAAAAATACATCAGCTTATGAAAAATCTTTATCCATGCGTTTTATAGGACGTTCATACTTTAAATTAAAAAGATATAATGAAGCTTTAATGTGGTATAAAAAGGCTATAAATAAAGCTCCTTTAATAAAAAATCATTATATAGAAATTGCTTTTTTATATTATAAACTTGAAAATTATAAAAAAGTTTATTTATATTTACAAGAAGCTTTAAAAATTACTAGAACTAGCGAGCTTGACTTTTTTCTCTATGACCTTATGTCCCTTGCTTGTTATTATTTAAAACTTTTACCTCAAAGTTTAATTTATATAGATAAATGTTTAGAAATAGAGCCTAATAATAAACGAATTAAAAATAATAAAATTCTAATAGAGAAAATTTTAAATAACTTAAAATAAAAAAAGCAAATCTTTTTATTTAAAAATTTGCTAATCTTTTACTTTATCTTTTAAATCATATAAAAAGTTTAAAGCTTCCATAGGTGTCATGTTAATAACATCTAATTTTTTTATTTTTTCTAAAGTCTCGTCTTGAGGTGTAACTGAAAAATCAAAACTTGTTTGAATAGTTGTAGTCGGAGCTTTCTTACTTGCTTTTTCTTCATAAGTTTTTAATATCTCTTCAGCTCTTTTGATGACACTATCAGGTAATTTAGCTAAACTAGCTACATTAATACCATAACTTTTAGAAACAGCTCCTTCTACTACTTTATGTAAAAAGGTAATATTTCCTTCTTCCTCTAAGGCACTTACATGAACATTTTTAACTTTCTTTAATTTCTTAGTTAAATCTGTTAATTCATGATAATGGGTTGAAAATAAAGTTTTAGCTCCAATTTCATTATGAATATATTCTAAAATTGCATAAGCTAAACTCATACCATCATAAGTGGCAGTTCCCCTTCCTAATTCGTCAAATAAAATCAAACTATTTTTAGTTGCTTCTTTTAAGGCATAATTAGCTTCTTTCATTTCAACCATAAAAGTAGATTCCCCACTTACTAAATCGTCACTTGCTCCAATTCGTGTGAATATTTTATCAAATATCGGAACCGAACAACTTTTAGCCGGAACATAAGAACCAATTTGAGCCATGATTACAATTATAGCTAATTGTCTCATATAAGTTGATTTACCAGCCATATTAGGACCAGTTATTAATAAACAATTACAATTTTTATCCATTAAAATATCATTAGGAACATAGTCAATTTTCGTAACAGCTTCAACTACTGGGTGACGTCCTTCAATTATATTAATCTCATGATTACTATTAAATGTTGGTTTTACAAAATGGTATTTATCAGCAACAGTTGCTAAACTATTTAAAACATCTATTTCACTTATAATATCACTTATATCTTGAATTTCTTTTATTCTTTCTACAACTTTAGCTCTAATTTCATTAAAAATTTCATATTCTAAATTGATAATTTTCTCTTCGGCTCCCATTATAATTTGTTCTTTTTCTTTTAAAGACTCCGTTATGTAACGTTCTCCGGTTGATAAGGTTTGTTTTCTAATATAACCAAATTCGTCTTTTACTAAAGGAACACTCATTTTACTAACTTCAATATAATAACCAAATACTTTATTATAACCAATTTTTAAACTCTTAATTCCCGTTCTTTTTCTTTCTTCTTCCTCTTGATTTAAAATAAAATCTTTACTATTATTTTTAATACTTCTAATCTCATCTAACTCTTTATTATAACCATCTTTAATTAAATTTCCTTCTTTTAAAGTTAAAGGAGCATCAGGGTTAATACTTTTATCTAATAATTCTACAATATCAGGAATTGTATGTAATTCTTTTTCATAATCAATTTTTTGTAATTCTTCTTTAATACTTGGTAATATTTTTAAAGATTTTAAAAGTTGATACATATCTCTAGCATTTAAGTTCCCGTAGCTAATCCGACCTATTAAACGTTCTAAGTCATATATATCATTTAAGTAGGTACTAATATTTTCTTTAACTAAAAAATTCGTTAGTAACTTTTCTATATATTTGTAACGTCTTTCAATTATTTCTATATTAGTAAATGGGGAAAGTAAATTTTGTTTTAAAAGTCTACTTCCCATAGCTGTTTTAGTTTTATCAAGTAGCCACAACAAAGAATTATTCCTTGTTCCATCTCTTATAGTTTCAGTTAACTCTAAATTTTTCATTGTATGATAATCAAAGATTAAATGTTCTTCTTCTTTATTTACAATTACTTTTTTTAAATATTTTAAACTACTTTTTTTAGTTTCCGTTACATAAGTTAATAAATGTTTAATAGAGGTTAAAAGTCTTACATCACTTATATCTTCATAAATATTTTTATAATCAGGGTATTCTTCTATATCATTAGTCACAGTTACTAAAATATTATAAATTGTTTTTAAATTATATAATACTTCTCTATCTATTTTATCATTTACAATTACTTCTTTAATATTATGATTATTAAGTTCTCTATATAGAGCATTAATATCTGAAAGTAAGGTTGCATAAATATCTCCCGTTGAAATATCAGCAAATGTTAGAGCATAAGAATAAGAAAAATCATAAATACTAGCAATATAGTTATTATCATTTGAAGATGTTAAATTATCTAAAAGAGTACCTTTAGTTATTACTTGAACAACTTCTCTTTCAACCATACCTTTACTTTCTTTAGGGTCAGTTAATTGTTCACATATAGCTACTTTATAACCTTTATCAATTAATTTAGAAACATAACCTTGATAAGCATGATAAGGAACACCACACATAGGAACTCGCTCAGATAATCCTGCGTTTCTTCCGGTTAAAGTAAGGCCTAATTCTCTTGAACCTATCTCGGCATCTTCAAAAAACATTTCATAAAAATCACCTAGACGAAAAAAGATTAATGTACCTTCGTAATTATCTTTAATAGACATATATTTTTGCATCATTGGTGCAAGTTTATTTCTATCTACTTCACTTCGTTTCATAATCCACCTTCAAGCTTTTAATAAATTTACTTAATTATTAACATTCCTAAATAATTATAACAATATAAAACTTAAATTTCAAAGCTAAAATGTTAATTTTGACACTTATTTTTTTCCTTGCTATTCTAAGTTTTTATTTAATTACCTAAAAGATTATTATATAAGTCTTGATAATTTTCAACATAGTTAATTTCTAATTTATTTTTATATATATACTCAATTTTTTCTATTTCAGCTTTATTTTCACTTGGCATATAAATAATTTTTATATTATTGTTTATAGCAGCAATTATTTTTTCTTTTATACCTCCAACTTTTAATATTTTACCAGTTAAAGTAATCTCACCTGACATAGATATGGTATTAGCAATTATAGTATTTTTTAAATATGATAGAATAGCTGTTGTAATAGTAACTCCCCCACTTGGTCCATCTTTTTTAAGGGCTAAAGTTGGAATATGAATATGATAATCACAACTATTAATATCCTCTATATCCAAATCAAAATTCTTAGCATTTCCTTTTATATAATCAAAGGCAACTCTAATTGACTCTTCCATAACATCCCCGACTTGTCCAGTTATTTTAATATTACCAGAGCCTTTATAGCCAATTACCTCTATTTTTACTATATCTCCTCCATAAGGGGTATAAGAAAGTCCGGTTACAACTCCTTTTATATTATTAGTATTTTGACTTATTTGGTATTTATGAACTCCTAAAATGGCTTCTAAATGTCTATTTAATTCTAATTTATTTTTAGTTGCTAGTTTATTTACTATGTATTTTCTATAAATTTTTCCAAGGGCTCTTTCTAACTCTCTTACTCCACTTTCATGCGTATAAAAACGAATAATATTAGTTATTACTTTAGATGTTATCGGTATTTCATTTTCAGCTAAATTAAAGGTTTTATTAAGGTTTGGAATAATATGATTTTTAGCTATTTTAATTTTTTCGTATTCAGTGTAGCTTCCTATTTCAATTATTTCCATTCTATCTTTAAGTTCACTTGGAATATTATCTATATAATTAGCTGTTAGAATAAACATAACTTTAGATAAATCAAATTCTTCGTCTATAAAATGGTCAACAAAACGACTATTTTGACCTTTATCTAATACTTCTAGTAAAGCACTGGCTGGGTCTCCTTTTATGTCTTTTGTCATTTTATCAATTTCATCAATTATAAAAACAGGATTATTTACTCCAACTTTTGAAATACTAGACATAATCTTACCAGGAAAAGCTCCTACATAAGTTCTTCTATGACCAACAATTTCAGCCTCATCATTTATACCACCGACAGATATTTTAACGCACTTTAAATTTAGGGCCTCAGCTATACTTGTAGCAATACTAGTTTTTCCAACGCCCGGAGGTCCTACTAAACATAAAACTGGCATATTTTCTTCTTTGGTTTGATGGCTTACTATTATATGTTCTAATATACGATTTTTAGTCTCTTCTAAGCCATAGTGATTTTTTTCTAAAGTATTTTTTATACTTTCTATATCATAGTTTTCTTCACTACTTTTAGACCATGGTAAATTTAAAAGAACATCTATATAGTTTCTTATAATTCCAATTTCTGGTGAATTTAGGTTACAACTTTTAAAACGATTAAGTTCTATTTCTAATCTTTTCTTTATTTTTTTAGGTGCTTTTAGTTTAGTAATTTTTTCTTCTAAATTTTCTGATTCTGATATATCTTCGTTTAATTCTTCTTTAATGACACTTAATTTTTCTTTTAAATAGAATTCTTTTTGGCTTTCTTCTAATCTTTTAGTTACTTTAATATCTATATCATTTTCTATTTCAATAATTGATAATTCGTATTCTATATCGTCAAGTAGCATTTTTAATCTTTTTACTTGGGATACTTCTTTTAAATATTTTACTTTTCGGTTGTGATTAAGGGGTAATAAGCTCGTAATGGTATCAGTTAATTTACTAATATCATGAACATCTTTTATATCTTTAAAATCATTTGTATCAACAGCTTTTACGTATTTATCTAAAGTTTTATAAAGACTTCTTGACATAGCTATTTCTTCAATTGGGTCTATATTATCTTCTTTTATTACTTGAACATTTGCTTCATACAAGCCATCGTCCTCTTTTATATTGGTAATTATAGCTCTTTTTAGACCTCTTAAAGTAATTCGCATATTTCCGTTTGGCATATCAATTTTTAATTTTATTTTAGCTATGATGCCAATATTAATCGTATTAAGGGCTTCTAATTTATCGTCAGTTTTCTGATGGATTATAAAGACACAGTTATCATAAACACTTTCTGATAAGGATATAGTTTTTTTTAAATTAGAATCCGAAAACTCTATTTTAGTTTCAGTATAAGGGAACACTTCATGATTTTTTATGAATAAAACTGGTAAGTTTGTTTTGACCATGAATATCCCTCCTTTTTTTCAAATTTGCTTTTTATTATAATCATGTAAATTATAAAAAACAACACTTTGACATGATTATTTACATTAGAAAAATTTACTTTTTGATAATTAGCAAATCCTTAACTTTTGAATATAATAAAATGATGAAAATTAAGTAAAAAAAGTCGTAAATTTAGTTGATTTTATATTGTTTATTTGTTATAATCTTAAATGCATGGGGTCATAGCCAAGTGGTAAGGCAGTGGACTGCAACTCCTTGATCGTTGGTTCAAATCCGACTGGCCCCTCCAATGCAGATGTAGTTTAGTGGCTCGAATATGGCCTTGCCAAGGCTAAGACGCGGGTTCGATTCCCGTCATCTGCTCCATTTGAATATAACTTGCAACCAACAAAAGTTTTGCAAGTTTTTATTTTACATAAAAATCAAGAATTTCTCTTTTTAGAAAATAAAAATTTTTTGTTTTAAATGTTTGAAAAAAATAAATAACAAGAAGATTATTAAAATTTTCAAAAAAATTATACAAACCTGGAATATTTAGTAATGAAACTATTGAAAGCATACAATATGAATGTAAATGAAGCAAAGCCAATGATAAAGGTAAAGAATATGACAAAGTTGATTTTGAGATATAAAAAAATTACTTAAATAGTAATTTTTTTACACCTATTTTTTTGTTATAGTTGTTGGTGTTTTTCCAAAATTACATGATGGTCTAGGCCCATCATAACTTGCAACTTTTAAATACTTTTCGCCTTCATTATTAATAAAAGCATTTGATATATTGGTTTGAACTTTTATTTTATCACCTTTATTAAACTCGCTTAAATTATAGCTATTTTTTTCTAATGCTAATACTATTGTAACTCCGTCAATTTCTTCAAATGTTATTTCATTTGAAGCTCCAGTAGCTTTAGTACATCCGCCTAAGTCTACCGCAGTATTAGTTTCAATTTTTTGAATTGTTGCTTCAAATTCTATAGCTGAACCAACATAATACTCATCAAATTTTGCTTCATTACTATCATTAATATCTACAAGTTCATTTAATGTCATTTCTGATGATGTATTTTTTCTATCAATAACTTTAACTATAGTTCCTTTTTTCGTATCACAGCCAGCAATAGCAAATAATCCAATTAAAATTAATAAGCTTAAAAATATTTTCTTTTTCATAATTTCTCCTTTAATCTAAAAATTTTTTTGCAAAGTCAGTAAACTTAAATTTTCTCTGGCAATTACCTTTATTATTGTTATTTTTATTATCAGTTATTTCAATTAGAATATTGTCTTCAACAGCATCATTAAAAAATTTTTCATCATATCCATTTTTTATCATCATACCACCTAAACATATTGTATCGCTGTTAATATATTTGTAGATAAAGCCATTGTATTTTTCCTTTAAATCTCTTTCCATAATTTTCTCCTTTCAAAAATATAATACCATATTTTTGTCGCATTGAATAGCATTTTGTCAAAATTAAAAGCAAAAATGAAATAATTTTTTTGGGTGATATTAAATGAATGCCGAAAAAATTAGATTTTTAAGAGAAGAACTAGAAATTACTCAGAATGATATTGCAAAAATATTAGGCTGCACAAGGTCAGCATATTCTTTATGGGAAATCAATAAGAATACTATTCCTTTATATTATCTGAATAAAATTGCAAACGAATTTAATATAAATATTGATTATTTAGTTGATTTATCAAATGACAAGAAAATCAAATTTAGAAAAAATGAGATAGATAAAATTGAATTAGGAAAAAGAATTAAGCAAGCCAGAAAATCTATAAATTATACACAAGAAAAATTAGCAGCTAAACTAAATACTACACATTCAGTAATTAGTGCCTATGAATATGGTAAAACTTCTGTATCTACTTTATTTCTTATTGAAATTGCAAAATTAACTAATAAATCTTTAAACTGGCTATTAAATAAAATTGATTAAATATACTATTTAATAAAATAAATTTATCGTTCGCGAAAAAGCTTTTTCTAATATAAGAAAATAAAAAAAGCTTAAATTAAAAAGACTGTTAACTAAAATTAGCAGTCTTTTTTTATAATTTCAATAGTATTATTATCAAATTCTCCATTATAAAATTTATCTAAAACTTTTTTAAAAATTTTAATATTAGGATTAGCATAATAAAACAAAGTCATACAAGATTTAACTTTCAAATTATCAGGATAACCTAATATATCAATTATATTATTATCTAAATTCAATAAAGCTTCTGATATTTCAATTAAATTACTTCTTAAATAATCATTTTCTAAATATCTTCTAGCTTCTTCTAAATCTATAATTCCATAATAAAGGGCTGTATCACTTTTTCCTAATCCTTTTAGCTCTGGAAATATATACCATATCCAATGAGTTTCTTTATGACCATTTTTAATTTCTTTAAGAGCTACTTTATAACTTTTTTCTTGAGCTTTTATAAATCTATCTAAACTATTCATATTTACCTCTTACCTTAAATATATATCACTAACTCTTTTTAACATTATACTATATCTTTTATACTTTTCCTAGTAAATACATACCTACATTAAAAATTTATAATTAATTCTCTTTATAATTTAAAAAACTTAAAGTAAACCTTTGGTATGTTTAAAAATTGTTATATAATTGATATAGTTTTCTTGAAAGGAGAAAATTATGGAACAAGAAAAAATTGGGAAATTTATTGCTTTAAAAAGAAAAGAGAAAAATTTAACTCAACAAGAGCTAGCTGATAAATTAGATATTACTAAAAATGCTGTAAGTAAATGGGAACGTGGTTTATGTTTAATGGATATGTCTTTACTTAAACCTTTAAGTGAAATTTTAGGAGTAAGTATAAATGAAATACTTGCCGGAGAAATAATAGAAAAAAAAGATATAGAAAAAAAGAGTGAAGAAAACATTATAAAATTAACCGAATTAGTAAATTTAAAATCTATGAAATATGGTATTATCGGAATGGCTTTATTTTCTGTCATTTTAATGCTAATTTCAGTTTTTAAAAATACTTCTATGTCCTCTATTGTTAGTTTGTTATGTGCCTATAACTGCGTTACTTTTTTAAGCCGTTATAAAATAAGAAAAGATAAAACTGATTTATTAACTGGTATCTTGTTCTTTATTGCTGTTATTTGTAATACAATTGCTTTTATACTATCTAAGTAAAATTATAAAAGATAAGCTAATTACTTATCTTTTTCATTTTTATTTATATAATTACTTAATTCTTTAGTTATAGTTCTTATACATCTTACACTTTTAACTCCATATTTTTTCATAATATCAAGAGTATATTTATCTTTATCATAAGATGCAATAAGTTTTAATTCCATAACTTTAGACATTTTAATGTTTTTATCATGATAATTATACGGAATATTAACTTTTAAAGCCTGACATTTATATAAAATTGCTGATATAGGAAAACCTATATACATATAAACGTAATCTCCTACTTTTACATTAGTTGTTTGCTTCCAAGTAATTGTCTGTTTATTCTTAAAATGACCTATAACATCGTAATAAGAATAATTTGCTGGTACTATCCATTCGGATAGTACTTCTGTATAACTATGACTTTCTTTTATATAAGACATTATTTCAGAGTCACTAATGGAATCATCAAGTAAAATAGTAATCCAATTTTGTTTATTCATATGATAGGCTTTATAAAAACCTTTTTTTGTTAGCAAATTAGAAATTTTAGCTTCCTCTAATTTTAAATTTAAAATTTCCCCTTCTCCTTCTAAATTACTAATTTTAGATTTATCAATATTCATAATAAGAGCATACCATTTTAAATTTAAAGGATTTCTAAATACTCCAAAGCCCGGTGAAGTTTCCCATAAAAATTCAGGTTTATCATGATATTCTTTTTCTATTAAAGTAGCTATTCTATTAGCTTGCTCAGTAATAAAATATTTACTTATTGTACAATTATTTTTAATATCAACTAATATCTTTTTATATTCTTCCCGAATAGTATTAACAAACGTTCCATTTTGAGTTTCTATTCTATAATTAATATATTCTTGATTAAAACTTAAATCTATTATTTTTCCTTCTAATTTTAAATTTTTATTAATCTTTATTCTAACCTCAAAAGTATTGTCTAAAATTTTCTTTTTAAAGAAATACTCTTGCTCTTTTTCTTTAAAACCATATTCTTCTAACTTTTTTAAAACAATTTTACATCTTTTAAATAAATCTTCTTCTATACTCATACTCAATCACTAAATTTATTATAACAAAAAAATATCATTTTTTAAATGATATTAACTTATTATTCTTTAGTAGCAAAGTCTTCTAAAACTCTACTAGTTGCTGATAATATAGGAGAAACTGAACCACCTATATGATAATTATAAATAATCTTAGCTAAATACATAGAACAATCAGCTATAATTAACCATTCTTTCTCTTTAGCTTCATCAATTATATAAGATAAATTAGTTGTAAATAATTTATTGAAAAGTCCTTCTTTATAGGCATCTTCAAATACTTTAATACCTTTCGTGAACATAGAATAAGCTGAGAACATATAAATTCTTCTTGCCCCACGCTTTTTA
>CANQEQ010000028.1 GCA_947595345.1 uncultured Bacilli bacterium
TAGCAATATAGAAAAACTGATATTTGAAATTATTCCAAGTATCAGTTAACTATTTATTTTTTTAAGCGATTGCCATATAAAAATTGTATATGAAAAAAATATGTGTTATAATAGAACCTTGTAGTTGGTGATAATATGGCACATATTTTTATTACAGAAAATGAACTTAAAAGAATTAAAGAACTACCTGAAATTGGTGATTATAAAGGCAATTATGGTAGGTGTTTTTTATTTTCAGGAGATACTCTTATAAAAACTTTTTTAGATGGGGATAAAGATATTTATATGAAAGGTTATAAATCAAATTATATAGCGTTTCCGAAAGATACTTTTTATACTAGAGATATAAAAAGAGTAAGTGCTTATACAATGAAGTTATTTCCTGGAGCTAATCTTTATACATCAGGGCTTCCTTTAGACCTTGAAATTGATAAGTTTTTAGAAGCTTATAAAATTATTCAAGAAGAAATAGCTAAATATCCGGATATTTATATGTATGATTTGGAAAGTTATAATATTATGTTTGACTGGTACAAAAAAAGATTTTATATAATTGATACAGATATATGGCAACCACTTGATAATTCTATGGAAATAAATCAAGATAGATTAGCTACTCAGTTAATGCTTTTAATTACTAATAGAATTTTAAAATGGCGAAGTCATGTTTATAACGATAAAAAGAATTTAAAAGAATTATATTCTCATTTTGTTTGTTTTAAAGATACAAGATTAGTTTTACCAATTTTTATAAAAGAATTAGAGAAAAATGTCAGTTCGGAAGTTGGAAAAATAAAAACACTTGGAGAATTAAAATTACCAAGAAAATAATATATGTTTTTATTTAAACATAAATATCTTGGTAATCAATGATTTCTTTTAGAATATCTACTATTTCTTTTACTTCTTTATTTTTAGTATCACACATTGAAATTAAAGTAATTATTTCTGTTCGTATTTTATTTTCTTCTTCAGTGTATGGTATTTTATTAGGAGCTAATAAACTTGGAAATTTATGTGCTTCTTTTATTTTTATATTTCTAGATTTATTTTTATAAATCATATGGTTATTATCAATAAAAAGTAAAATAAAAATATTATCAATTTTATGAAAAATAATTCTAGAGCCATTATCAAGAGAAAATTGATAATATGTTTTTTCAAATTCTTTAATTCTATTTTCTGGAAATTTATAACCTTCTAAAAGTATTTTTTCAATTAAATCTATTTCTTCTTTGGTTTCAATTATATGACAATGTGCTTGGCGTTTATTCCGACTATCAAAAACTTCTTTTAAAGTTTTATTTTCAATAGCTTTAATTTTTTCTATAAAAATACCAACAGCATTTATTGCATGATGTAAGTCAAGATAATAATTATTGAAGTAATCTAAGTTAATACTATTTCCATTAAATAAGGTAAAATTAAAAATAATCTTTTCTTTATCTATTACAAGTTTCTTTGTCTTTATTGGATTTTGAGGAACACTAGATGTAGTTATTTTTTTAGGCTTCATTTGCTAATTTATTATAATAAATAAATATATCTTTCTTTGAAATTTTATTTTTAGAAGGTTCAATAAAAGAAACTCCTTTTCTAGCATTTATCCAAGGGTCTTCTTGATGGGTCATATATTCTAACTCATCAGCAGAAAAACCTCCAAATACGTCCCATATTTGATTTAAAAAAGAAATAATATCTTTATTATCAATATCATTACATTTAATTTTTTCAATTTCGTTAAATCCATAATCTTTGTATTTGTCGTATAAGCTTGGAAAGACTGGGCCGTGAATCCATGCTTCTGGTTCTTCTTGAAATAAAATATTATAAATATCTTCTTCATTTTGATTATTTAAAGCAATAAACCAAGCATAAGCATAGTAAACTAATTTTTGTAATTTTTTATGTGTAAGTTTATCTTTAGTTAAAAAATAATCAGCTATATTTAAAGCAGTATAACTATTCATATCGGCCTCCCTATTATAATATTATTATACAACAAATTAAAAACTTGTAAATAAATTTAATTAAATATGACCTACTATAATAATTTATATTCTAAAATATGTCAACAAATAAATAAGAAAACACTTGATTTTTCAAGAAAAATATGATAATTTATATTCATGAACACGAAAGTGTTTTTTATTTAACCTTAAAAAGGAGCATTTATGAAGAAAAAAGAAAGTGTTAAAGAAGAAAAAAAGAACACCAAAAATGATGTAAAAAAAGAAAAAGTAACAAAAGGAGCTAAAAAAGTTCCTAAAAAGGTGTCTAAACCTAAAAAAGAAAAGAAGAAAGAAAAAAAGGAAGGTTATATTAATCAAGTAATTAAAGAAATGTCTAAAGTTCATTTTCCAAGTAGAAAAGAAATGGTTAAGTATAGTGTTGCAACTATTTTCTTTGTTATATTCTTTGGAATATATTTCTATTTGATAGACTTTATTATGGCATTTTTAAAGACTTTGATATAAGAGGTAATTATGGAAGAGAAACAATGGTATGTAGTAAATACTTATTCAGGACATGAAAATAAAGTAAAAGAAAAACTTGAAATGCGTGCTAATTCTATGGATATGAAAGATTATATTTATCGTGTAATCGTGCCTGAAGAAAAAGTAATTGAAGAAAAAAATGGTGTAGAAAAAGAAAAAGTAAAAAAATTATTCCCAGGTTATATTTTAGTTGAAATGGTTATGAGTGATGAAGCTTGGTTTGTCGTTCGTAATACACCTGGTGTAACAGGATTTATAGGTTCAAGTGGAAAAGGTGCTAAGCCTACTCCTTTACAACCATATGAAGTTGATAATATATTAAATAGTATGGGAATGAATAGAATTGATATTAAGAATGATTTGGCAGTTGGTGATAAAATTAAAATCGTTGATGGACCATTCTCAGGTATGTTTGGAACAATTGAATCCATAGACGAAGAAGCTAAAAAGGTTAATGCTGTTGTTGATTTATTTGGACAAGAGACAACAATTGAGTGTGAACTAAGTCAAATAAAGAAGGCATAGTATGGGAAATATATTAGAATTTAAAGATTTAGAAAAAATTAGAGTAGCTGAACCTTTTAGAAGTGATAAGGTTGCTAATGAATATTTAACAAGTGATAATAATCTTATAAGGTTATATCATTATATGTTAGACGAAAGAAAGAAATCTAGCTTTTTAGGTTTAGTTGATGAGGATATTGCTTTTCCTAAAGATATATATTATTACTTAGACGAGAAGCACATAATAGGTTATTTAAAACCACTTTTAAAAGGTGTAGATTTTAACCAAGGTTTCTACAAAAGAGAAGATATAGAAAATTTACTTAAGGCATATACTAAAGGTATAGAAACTATTTCAAAATATCCTAATATAATGATGTATGAATTATATAAAGAAAGTATGGTTTATAATACCTTAGAGTCTAAATTTGAATTTATAACAACAGATAGTTGGAGATTAGAAAAAGATAGTCTTTCTAAGAATTTAAAGCAATTTAATGCTGAACTTATGTATGCTCTTATATATGGAAATCTAAATGAATTAGGTAATTTACAAAATAATTTTCCATTTTTAGAAAATCAGAGTTTGAAAAAATTATATGAAATGTTTAAAAATCATGAATACACAGATAGTATGTTTGGAGAATTTTTAACAGAACTTGTAGATTATACAGAACATAAAAAAGGTAAAGTTAAAAAAATTGGCGAACTTAAAATAAGTAAAAATAATTAAACTCTAGAAAATTAAGGAAAAAACTTAAAAATCCTTGATTTTCTTAGTATTTCATGATATTATCATACTGCTATATTTTATAAATATAGATTAAGTGGGAGGGGAAGTCTTAACTTAAATAAGCGGACAAGTTAACCATTTGAACCACTCGCGAAAAATTAAAAATGAAAGGATGTGTTTTTCGTGGCAAAGGAAATAACTAAAAAAATTAAACTTGAAATTCAAGCAGGAAAAGCAACTCCAGCTCCACCAGTTGGAACTGTATTAGGACCTGCCGGGATTAATTTACAAGAATTTTGTACTAAATATAATGATGCAACTAAAGATAAAATGGGAGATATAGCACCAGTTGAAATTACTATATATGAAGATAGAACTTTTGACTTTGTTATTAAAACTCCACCTACTGCATCTTTAATTAAAAAGTATGCTAAAGTACAAAAAGGTTCAGTTAAAGGAAGAAATGAAATCGTTGGTTCTTTAACTAAAGACCAAGTAAAAGAAATTGCTACTATTAAATTACCAGACTTAAATGCTAATGACATTGATGCAGCTATTAAGGTTGTTTCAGGTACAGCACTTAATATGGGAATTGAAATAAAAGATTAAAAAATATTTTATTCATATAGGTCTAACCTATGTGGAAGGATTAAAGTCCGCTAAAACCACAAGGAGGTAAAAATGAAAAAAAGAGGAAAAAGATATAATGAAGCTTTAGCTAAAGTTGAAAAAAGCAAATTATATACAAAAGAAGAAGCTGTTAAGTTAGTAAAAGAAACTTCTAAAGCTAAATTTGATACAACAATTGAAGTTGCTATAAATTTAAACCTTGATACTAAAAAAGCTGACCAACAATTAAGAGGAGCTATTGTTCTTCCTAATGGAACAGGTAAAACTAAGAAAGTTTTAGTAATTGCTAAAGGAGATAATGCTAAAATAGCTAAAGAAGCCGGAGCTGATTTTGTTGGAGATGTTGACATGATAGAAAAAATTGAAAAAGAAAATTGGTTCGGTTTTGATACTTTAATTGCAACTCCTGATACAATGCCACTTCTTGGAAAACTTGGACGTGTTTTAGGACCTAAAGGCTTAATGCCAAACCCTAAGACTGGAACTGTTACAACTGATGTTCGTAAAGCCGTAAGTGATGTTAAATCTGGACGTGTTGAATATAGAACTGATAGTTTTGGTAATATTCATAGTATCATTGGTAAATCAAGTTTTGAAAGTGATAAATTACTTGAGAACTTAAATGCTTTTGTAAATACAATTTTAAAATTAAAACCAGCTACTGTTAAAGGTGATTATGTTAAAAGCATTAGTATATCATCAACAATGGGACCTGGAATTAAAGTTAATATTAATTCATTTGACAAATAAAAAAATAATGTTATAATAGAATAAGTTTATTGATGTGAGTGCCAAAGACAGTAGGTTATTTGTAAATCCTACCGAGGACTAAATAATACTTTTGTTTATTAAAGTCCTTGTATATTATGAGGGCTTTTCTAATGCACTTCATTTATAAATATAAATAAAAGGAGGAAAATATGGCAAATCCTAAGATATTAGAACAAAAACAACAAATAATTGACGAGATTAAAGAAAATGTTGAAAATTCTAATAGTGTTGTTTTGTTTGATTATCGTGGTCTTACCGATGCTGAAATTAAAGAGTTAAGATGTAAACTTCGTGAAAATGATAGTAGATACAAAGTTTATAAAAATACTTTAATTGAAAGAGCTTTACATGACCTAAATATCAATTTAGACGAATACTTAAATGGTCCAACAGCTGTTGCATTTAGTAAAGACCAAATCGCTCCAATTAAAGTAATATCTAATTTTGCAAAAGACCATGATATTGTTACTTTAAAAGTTGGATTAGTTGATAATGAAATTACAACAAGTGAAACATTACAAAAACTTGCAAGTCTTCCTTCAAGAGATGGATTACTTACAATGTTAGCATCAGGTATGATAGGAATACCAAAAGATTTAGCAATTTGCTTAGACTTATATGCTAAAAAATTAGAAGAAAATAATTAAGAGGAGGAAAATTATGGCAAAATTAACAAGAGATGAATTTATTAGTGCTTTAAAAGAAATGAGTTTATTAGAAATTAAAGATTTAGTAGATGCTATGAAAGAGGAATTTGGAGTAGACCCAAGTAGTGTTGCAGTAGCTGCACCAGTTGCTAGTACAGCTGAAGCACAAGCAGAAGGACCATCACAAGTTACAGTTACATTAGTAAATGCTGGAGCTGCTAAAGTTAATGTAATTAAACTTATTAAAGAAATCACTGGATTAGGATTAAAAGAATCTAAAGACATTGCTGATAACGGTGGTGCTGTTAAAGAAAATATTTCAGTTGACGAAGCTAATGAAATTAAAGCTAAATTAGAAGAAGCTGGCGCTGAAGTAGAAGTTAAATAATTAATAAATTCATGAAGAAGATAGAAAAATATCTTCTTTTTTTTGAGTAAAAAAATATTGGTATTTACTAATATCTTTTTTTTTGTTATAATTAACTAGTATAAGGAGAATGAATATGACGTTAGATAGTATATGGGGGATAGTTAAAAGTATCATTGATATTGCTATTGTATGGGTAATATTTTATTATATATTAAAGAATTTTAAAAATAATGTAAAAATGTCTTTATTATTTAAAGGTGTTTTAGTAATTATTGTTATTAAGTTATTAAGTGATTTTATAGGCCTTACAACAGTTGGTTGGATACTTGAATATGTAATTGAGTGGGGACCACTTGCTTTAATAATTATATTCCAGCCTGAAATACGTGGAGCTTTAGAGCAACTTGGTAGAAGTCAACTTTTAGGTCGTCATAAGATTTTAACAGTAGACGAGCGTGAAAAATTAGTTTATGAGATAATTCAAGCAGTTGATTATTGTAGAAAAGCTAGAATTGGAGCTTTAATTGTTCTTGAAAGAGATGTAAGTTTAAGTGATTATATAGATAAAGCTAAAGGTTTATATGCTGACCTTAGTAATGAATTATTAATATCTATTTTCTTTCCTAATAATCCTTTACATGATGGTGCTGTAATTATTCAAGGTAATAGAATTAGTTGTGCTGGAGCAGTATTCCCAACAAGTAATAATATAAAATTAAATAAACGTCTTGGTACTCGTCATAGAGCTGCCCTTGGAATTGCTGAGGAAACTGATGCTATTAGTATAGTTGTATCAGAGGAGACTGGTCGTATTTCCATAGCTGTTAAGGGTGAATTATTCTATAATTTATCACTTGATGATGCTAGAATGATGTTAATAGACGAATTACGTCCTAAAGCTCAAGAAGCCGAAGCTGATATAGATAATGAGGAAGAAATTTATGAAGAAAATAATTAAAAAAATATGTCTTTTTCTAGGCAAGATATTCAAATTAATTGATAAAATAATTATTACTCCGATTATGAAAATATTTATAAAAATTACAGATTTATTTGGTAGTAATAATAAAACTTTTGAAAGATTATTTGCAAATAAACAATTTTTGATAGTAGTATCCTTAGTTTTAGCCTTTTTAGTCTATTTAGTAGTAGATGCTAATGCTAATTCTTTAGTTGATAAATCAGCTGAAATTTTATATAGTCAACCTGTAAATGCTATTTATAATGAAGAAGCTTATGTAGTTGAAGGGTTACCTGAAACAGTAGATGTAATTTTAATTGGAAGACGAAGTGATATATATTTAGCTAAACAAACGCCTGGTTCTGAAATATCTGTTGATTTACGTGAACTTGGAGTTGGAACGCATAGAGTAAGTTTAAAATATCGTCAGAATGTCTCATCAGTTGAATATAAATTAGACCCATCTTCTGTAACTGTTATTATCTATGATAAAGTAAGTGAAACAAGAGAAGTAACTGCAGAAGTGTTGCATCGTAATAACTTAGATAGTAAGTTAGATATAAGCAATATTACTTTAGATAAAACGGAAGTAACTATAAAAGGTTCAGCTAAGATGTTAAGTGAAGTTGCTTATGTAAAAGCTTTAGTTGATGTTGATAATTTAGTCTCTCCTACGGTTGGAGAAATGAAATTAGCTAATAATAAATTAGTTGCTTATAATAATAAAGGAGAAATAGTTGATGTAGAAATTTTACCTGAGACTATTGATGCTACTTTAAATATTACATCAACTAGTAAGGTTGTTCCTGTAAGAGTTACACCAAAAGGCGATATAGCACTTGGATATGCTATTGAGTCAACTTCAACTAATATTTCAAGTGTAACAATTTATGGTGATGAAGAAGCCTTAAAAGAAATTGAGTATGTTCCGGTTGAAATTGATATAACTAATTTATCAAGTGATAAAGAATTCACAGTTAATTTAGAAAAACCAAGTGGTGTTCGGGATATGAGTGATAAGACAGTAAATGTTAAAGTAAAAGTTGGTGAATCTACTCAAAAAGAATTCAAGAATATTACAATTGGAATGATTAATAAAAAAGATACCTTAGATGTTAAAGGTGTAGGTGCTAGCAATAGTACTATAACAGTTTTAGTTGAAGGAAGTAAAGAATTACTTGAGGACTTAGACCCATCTACAATTATAGCCACTATTGATTTATCTCAATACACAACTCCTGGTGAATATGAAGTAGATGTTAAAGTAACAGGTGAAGATTTAAGATTAAGTTATTCTTCTAAGACTAAGAAAATTAAAGTTAGAATTACTGAAAAATAAAAATTTATGAGTCAAGCAAGGCTCATAAATTTTTTTTAATCATTTGGATAAGGTTCTTTAATATCCGTTCTATTTAAAATGTAATCTGTTGAGGTTTTATAAAAGTTAGCTAAAATAGGCAAATAAATAATGGGAAGTTCTAAAGTTTCATTTTCATATTGTAAATAGGTTTTTATATCAATATTCAAAATCCTAGCTACTTCCTTAGGGTTAATATTATTATCAATCCTTAATTTCTTTAAATTCATATGCAACTCCTTAATATTAAATAACTACTTTCTAAAAACTTATCTTAAATTGACAATAATAAAAAGGCAATTCCTTACCTTTTAAAATACTATAAAAATAAAGTGTCTTAATTTAGTATGTATTAGACATTATTTTTTAATTTTCGGATAAGGTTCTTTATCATTGGTTCTTCCTAAAATATAATCAGTTGAAGTATTATAAAAATCGGCTAAAATCATTAGTAAATCTAAAGTTATAGTTCTATTTCCTATTTCATATTCACTATAATACTGCTGACTAACATTTAGTAATTTTGCTAGGTCTTTTTGATATAAATCATTATTTTCCCTTAGTTCTCTTAATTTTTCTAAATACATACTAACCTCTATTATTATTTTACTATACATCAGAAGTTGTGTAAAGATAAATTTGTAAAATAATAAAAAAATCTAGTTTAAATTAATTAACCTAGATATTTCGTCTTTTTCATTGGGAATTAAATTAAATTCGTCAAAGTCATAGAATTTAGCTCCTAAACTAGTTGGAGGTTTTTCTTTTAAGTTATTATAAGTATTAAGTTTATTATTGAAATAATCAATTGTGGCTTCTAAATTAATCTCTACAACATATAATTTCTTTTTTAAATCCATGAATTCTTGAGATTTTTCTAATTCGTCATAGTTATCAACATATTCGTTTAACTCAGCTGTTGTCTCTTGAAGGACATTTATTAATTCACTTTGAACACATTCTTTAGTATCATATTGTAAGAATTTACTAAAGGCATCTTCTTTAATACTAAGGTTTTCTTTTATATATTTAATCATTAATTTATATAATTTATACTTTTGTTTTAAATAATTATTTATATCATCTCTTGATATTTCAAGTGGTGTTAGAAGTTCTTTTATTTTAGATTTTCCAATTAATAAAATAATTATAATAAAAACAATAATTAAAGCTAAGACAGATATACCAAGTATTATATTATTATTCATATTATCACCAAATCTATTATACTAAAATTAAAAATAAATTACAACTTATATAAAGATATTTTCTATAAATTAAAGACACTAACCATTTAGGAAAAATGTATTAATGCCTTTTTATTTTAAATTATAGAATTAATATTAAATTACAACATTTTCGGAAAATTCTAAGAAATCAATATAAATTGTCCATATCATATACCATTTATTTTCTTTTAGGTTATGAAGTAAGAAAAAGTCTTTTCCCCAAGCTTCAAGTGAACCTTCAAAAATTCTATCACGCCATTCAATGGAGTCTGAAAACGACATATAAACTTTGATATTCTTACCAATATTTTTATTTAATAGTTCTTCAGCATATGATGTATTCATTCTAGGACTTATATTCGGGCCTACATTTGGAGCAGATGAGCTTTCGGTTGGAATAATACTTGGATTTCCATTTCCGTGGTTATACCCTTTATTTAAGTAGTCTAAATCATAAGGATTATAATTATAACTATTCATTAAAAACCTCCAATTAATATTATGAAAATATATTTTAAAAATACATACAATTTGCTATAATATGATTAGATTTAATATTTAAGGAGGTCAAATGGAAGTTAGTGTTGGGGTTAGTAATCGTCATGTTCATTTAAGTCATGAAGATTATAAAATTTTATTTAAAGAAAAAGAATTAGAAGTCAGGAATATGTTAAAACAACCAGAGCAGTTTGCAAGTATTTTAACCGTTACAATTAAAACTACGAAAGGAAGTATTCCTAATGTAAGAGTTTTAGGACCAAATCGGGATTATACTCAAGTTGAAATATCTAAAACTGATGCTTATAAATTAGGCATTAATCCTCCTATTAGAACATCTGGAGACCTAAATGGAGCAGTAGAAGTTGTTATAGAAGGAGAAAACGGTTCTATTGTAAGAAATGCTTGTATTCTTGCTAATCGTCATATTCATGTAGATAAAGAAATTAGAGAGAAAAAAGGACTTGTTGGAATTAATCAAGTTAAAGTTAAAATAAATGGTGAAAAGCCTGGTATTATAGAAAATGTTTATTTAAAAGATAGTGAAAAAGCTTATTTTGAATTACATTTAGATACTGATGATGCTAATGCCTTTTTACTTAAAAATGAAGATAAAGTAGAAATTATTATCTAACTTTATTTTTTTATCCCCAATTTTGTTGATAATTTTTTTAGTAAATTTATTTATCCACCAAATTGTTAATAATTCTAATTTGCTTTGTTCTCGTCTTTTTCTGGATTATCATTGTATTCATATTCGTCAAATACTTCTTGAGTATTACCAGGTTCAGTTCCTTTTATATAATAAAGGACTTTTTTATTTTTAGATTCATTAGTGGCTAAGTTACCAGTTATTGGGTCAACAATTACCCCTACTACATTACTTGGAATATCATACCATTTAACATCTTTATCTTTTAAATAATCTTCCATTGTATTAGCCCAGATTTTTTTAGAATATCTAAAGTCTTCGGTTTTCATTTTTGTATTATCGTCATACCCTATCCAAATTGAGGTTAAAACGTTTTGATTAAAGCCAATTATCCAATTATCCAATTATCGGTATCAGTTGACCCAGATTTAATAGCATAGTCATGAGTTAATAAAGAAGCAATTGAAATATTGGTTGGATAAGTATAATCTATCATGTTAGCATCATATGTTCCTTTTAAAAGTTCATTTAAAATGAAGGTTAAACTACTATTTAAAACTACTTCACTGGTATCTTTATGTTCATAGATGGTATTCCCTTTTATATCGGTTATTTTTTCTATAAAGTAAGGTTCATGTTTTACTCCGAGACTAGCCAAAGTTGCATAGGCATTGGCAATTTCTAAGTGATTTAATTCAACAGTTCCAAGGGGAAGTGAAGCAATTGGTTCTAATTTAGTTTTTATACCTACCCTCTTAGCAGTTGTAATTAAACTGTCTATTCCTAAGAATAAATGTGTTTTAATCGCATAAATATTGTCGGAAAAAGAGATAGCTGAGGCCATACTTATTGCTTTATTAGCATATAAATTATTGTAATTTTGAGGTGAATAAGTATTGTTAGCACCTAATGTAAAGGTTGTTTCCTGAGAGAGAAAGGAAGTTGATGATGTAAAGCCATTTTCTAGAGCATTATAATATAAAAATGGTTTCATAATTGAACCAACTTGACGTTTAGCACTTATAGCCCTATTGAATTCCGATTTATTGTAATCCCGTCCTCCGGCTAAAGCTATAACACTGCCATTTTGAGGATTAATCATAATACCACTGGCTTCTATTTCATTATTGTTAGTAATATTATTATTAATACTATTTTCAAGACTTTTTTGAGCTTCCATATCAAGGTTTGTATAAACTCTAATTCCACCTTGTTGTAAATAAGTTTCAACTAAACTACCTAAAGATTTAAGTTCTTTTAAGACAGCATCTTGATAATACATAATAGTTTTTAAGTTTTCTTCTTCACTTTCGGTGTGGAAAATTAATTCTTCATTTATAGCTTCTTGGTATTCACTTTCTGTAATAATTTCATCGTCTAACATAGTTTTTAAAACATATTCTTGGCGTTTTTTAGCTAATTCGGGATTAATTAAAGGTGAATAATTTGAGGGAGATTTAGGAATTCCAACTAACATACTCGCCTCAGCTAAATCTAAGTCTTTAGCACTTTTATTAAAATAAAAATTACTAGCATTTTCAATTCCATACATTGCATGACCATAGTTAATACAATTCAAATAACCTTCTAATATATCATCTTTTTCATAATGTGCTTCAATTTGAATAGTATACCAAACTTCATTTAATTTTCTCTCCCAAGTTTTATCAAAGTCTAAATAAAGATTTTTAGCAAATTGCTGGGTAATAGTTGAGGCACCTTGTTTGTATTCTCCATTAATTAAATTAACATACATAGCTTTCATAATTCTTAAAACATCAAATCCGTGATGTTTATAAAAATTTTTATCTTCTATTTCAATAGTTGCTTTAATTATATTAGGGCTTATATCATTAAGACTTACCCATTTACTAGTTCCATTTCCTTGAAAATAAAGGTTATTATCTTTATCATATAAATAATAACTTCCAGTTTTATTAATATCAATTTTGGGTATAATTCTAGCATAGACATATACGCCTGTAACTAAAAAAAGGCTTATAAAAAAAAGAATAATCATGAATTTAATAAATCTTTTTAAATACTTCATTTAATCACCTATTTTTATTATCTTCAAAAAATATTAAAAATATGTGTTCAAATTTATACATTTGTGATATAATGCAAGCTGATATGTAATTTTAAAACATATTGGTGAAATATGGGAAAAGTTAATTTATTGGTAAAATGTTGTTTAATAAATGGAAATTTTGAATACAATATAAAAGGAATTTTAAGAAATAATGAATTAATATTTACTTTTGAAGATTCTAAAATGCATCTTAATTTAGTTTCTAACGTCTTAGAAAAAGAGACTAAAGATGCTTTAGTTATTTTAGATTTTAATAATAGTAAGTGTTTATATATTTTAAAAGAAAATAATAAAAAATTAGAAATTCCAATTGAAGTTTTAGAACTTGAAAATATAGATAATTTGTTTAAAGTTAAATATAAGAATATAGATAATACATTTTTGTTAATAATAAAAATTATATAGATTAAATTTTTGTGGAGGAGTTAATATGAAAGAAATCAAAAAAGAAGAAATTGAAAATTTATCTTATAAGGATATTACTTACATGATTTTAAGTAATGAAAAGAAAGGAATTAATACTTTAGATTTATTTACGAAAATTATTACAACTTTAGAACTTCCAACATCTACTATTGAAAATAAAATAGGAGATTATTATACTTCTTTAACAACTGATAAGAGATTTATTTTAGTTGATGGTTTATGGGATTTAAGAAGTAGACACACGTCAGATAAAGTAATCATGGATATTGAAGAAGAAGAGGAAGAAGAAATAGAGTTAGACGAGAATAAGGAAGAAGATTTAACAGTAGAAGACGAGTATGATGATGAGTATACAGACGATGCTCGTGACCCTGACGAATTTGACGATACAGACGATGACGATTTAGCTGATTTAGTGGTTATAGACGAAGAAGATTTAAACGAATAAATATTTGGGTATAAAAATTATTTTAAATGGAGGTTAATATGAATAACCGATTAGATTTATTAGAAAAAAGATATAATGAAATCCAAGAGTTGCTTATGAAAACCGAAGTAGTAAGTGATATTAAAAAATCTCGGGAATTACAAATAGAACTATCAAGTATTGAAGATGCTGTTAATGTCTATCAAGATTATAAAAGGATTTTAAGTGATTTAGAAGAAGCTCATTCAATGACTAAAGATAAAGAACTAGCTGAGTTTGCGTTAGAAGAAATTGAAAGATTAACTAAAGAAAAAGAGAAAACCGAAGAGATGCTTGAACTTTTATTAGTACCAAAAGATAAAAATGATACTAAGAATGTTTTAATGGAAATAAGAGGAGCTGCCGGAGGAGACGAAGGAAATATATTTGCTGGTGATTTATTTAGAATGTATGAAAAATATGCTATAAAACAAGGATTTCAAGTTGAAGTTTTAAATGCTTTAGAAGGAACAAGTGGTGGTTATACATTAATAGAATTTATGGTTAAAGGAAAAAATGTTTATTCTAAATTAAAGTATGAAAGTGGTTCACATAGAGTTCAAAGAGTGCCAATTACAGAAGCTAATGGACGTATTCAAACCTCAACAGCTACCGTTTTAGTAATGCCTGAAGCCGATGATGTGGAAGTTGATATTAAAGAAAGTGATATTAGAGTAGATATTTATAGGTCAAGTGGAGCTGGAGGACAACATGTAAATACAACTGATAGTGCTGTTCGGATGGTTCATATTCCAACGGGAATTGTTGTAACTTGCCAAAATGAAAGAAGTCAAATTAAAAATAGAGAAAAAGCTTTCCAAATTTTAAAAAGTCGGGTTTATGATTGTTTACAAGCTAAAGAAGAAGCTGAAACCGGAGCTATTCGTAAAAGTAAAATAGGAACTGGGGATAGAAGTGAAAAAATAAGAACTTATAATTATCCTCAAAACAGAGTAACTGACCATAGAATAGGTTTTACAACAAAGCAATTAGATAGAGTTATGGAAGGTGAATTAGACGAGATAATAGAAGCTTTAATAACTGAGGATAGCAAAAGAAAATTAAAAGGTGAAGAGTGAGTATAGAAGAATTATTATGTTTAGGAAATAAAGTTGTGCATAAAGATACTTCTAAACTTTTATTAGGAACAATCCTTGGTATTAATCCTTTAGAATTAAATTTACATTTACATGATATAGTTGAAAAAGAATTAGTAGATAAATATCAGGAATGTTTAAAAAGATTAGAAGACGGAGAGCCTATTCAATATGCTCTTAAAAATGTTAACTTTTATGGACTAGATTTTTATGTTGATGAGAGGGTTTTAATTCCTAGATTTGAAACTGAAGAATTAGTTTTTAATACTAATTATTATATAAATAAGTATTTTGATTTTAAGGCTAAGGTCCTAGATTTAGGTACTGGAAGTGGTTGTATAGGTTTAACTTTAAAGAATTTGAATAAAAATTTAGATGTTACTTTAAGTGATATATCTAAAAAATCTTTAGAAGTTGCAAGACTTAATGCCGGGAATTTGCATTTAGATGTTAATATAATTGAATCTGATTTATTTTCTAATATAAATTCTAAGTTTGATGTAATAATTTCTAACCCTCCTTATGTTGCCTTTGATGATGAAATTTCTGAAATCGTTCTAAGAAATGAACCTAAAACTGCTTTATTTGCAGGTAATGATGGTTTAGAATATTATGAGAAAATTTTAGCAAAATGTGAAAATTATTTAAGTTCTAAATTTATGGTTTCCTTTGAAATTGGTTGTAATCAAAAGGAAAAAGTCTTAGAAATTATTAATAAATATTTAAAAGATGTTAAAGTAATATGTAAAAAAGATATGTCAGGACGTGACAGAATGATATTTATTTTTAAAAATGTTCTTATAACTGAATAAAATTTATGTATAAAAACTTAAAAATCACTCATGATTAATACGAGGGTGATTTTTTTGAAGAAAACTATTTGTTTAATTATATTAGCAATTACCATTTTTTTATTAGTTATTCAAAAAAGTAATAATGTAGTAATACCAAGAGAAGCTATTAGAATAAGAGTTATAGCAAATAGTAATAGTAATTTAGACCAAGAAGAGAAGAAGAAAGTTCTTAATAATATTAAGATGGAGTTATATGAGTTATTAAAAGATGCTAGAACTTTAAGTGAAGCTAGAAAAATTATAAATGATAATATTAAGAGATTAAATATAAGTATATTAGATAGTACTAAAGAAAATTTTAAACTTAATTATGGTATGAATTATTTTCCTAAAAAGGTATATAAAGGAATTATTTATGAAGAAGGAGAATATGAGTCTTTAGTTATAACTTTAGGAAGTGGACAAGGTGATAATTTTTGGTGCGTCTTATTCCCCCCACTTTGTCTTTTAGAAGGAAATAATGACACAGAAGATGTTACTTATCAATTTTTTGTAAAAGAAATGCTAGAAAAATATTTTGGATAATTGTCAAATAGTGTGTGTAGATACAAAAAAGTAAGTAAAGATAACAGTTGATACATTAAGTATTGACTG
>CANQEQ010000029.1 GCA_947595345.1 uncultured Bacilli bacterium
TTTTGGCATGGAACAAAAATCTTTTTTAGATTTTTGAAGAAAATGACTTGACTTTTTATAGTTAGTCACATCCTTAAAAATTTTTTTAATTACCCGAATACTTGCATCTCCATCGTCTAAATAATTAAACTTCTTATTGAAAGCTATATATTTAGTATGATATTTTTTAAACAATTTGTCAATATTTAAAATATTTTCTATAAGCTCATCCATATTTTTAGCAATAGGACCTGGTAGTTCTTCTAAAGATATATAAAAATCTCTTAAATTATTTTTATAATCATCTATATCATACATGTAAAATAAAATTGGTCTTTTTAAATTAGCATAATCAAAGAAAATACTTGAATAATCTGTCATTACCATATCACTTACTAAATATAATTCATTTATCTCGTCATAATGAGACACATTTATTATAAAACCTTTGTATTCTTCTAAGTCTATTTTATTGCTCACGAAATAATGTGGACTAAATAATATTACATATTTATCTCCAATTTTTTCTCTTAATTTTTGAAAATCTATTTCTAAGTTATATGTATACCCCACCCCTGATGTATGTTGATTATCTCTAAATGTTGGTAGGTAAAATATTACTTTTTTATTTCTTGGAATACCAAGTTTCTTTTTTATAGCTAAAATATCTTTTGGACTTTTATTAAATAAAAAATCATTTCTAGGATACCCTTCTTCTATAATAATGTTTTTATTATGTAATTTTTTTAAATTAAAAGCACTCGTGAAAACTTTAGTTGCATATTTAGAAGGTGACAAGAAATAATCAAACCTTTTAGCATCTATATCATTTCTTTTTCTAATCTCGTCTATAGTATTTAAAACTGAAGCATGTTCTATATCATATCTTAATTTTTTTAAAGGTGTTCCATGCCAACATTGAACATATATTTGACTTTTTTTCTTAATTATTTCTTCTGGCATTATAGAATTAACAATCCAATATTTAGCAATACTACAATATTTATAATAATCTTTACTTTTAGATTTAACTATTTCTAAATTTTTAAATTCTAAAACTTCATGAATATTAGGGTCTATAAAGGCCCATATCATTTTATAATCTTGAAACTCTTTCAAAGTAATCAACTTTTCATAAATAGCTTTAGGACTACATGTATAATTACGACCTCCAAATGCTTCAAATAATATAACTTTATTATCAACTTTATATTTTTTATAATATTTTTTATACTTTATTTTTAGAACATTAGTACGTGTATTTCTTAAAAATTTTCTAAAGGTTAAATTTTTCTTAGAAATATCAATTAACTTTTTTTTAACTTTTTTAACTATTGCCATTTAAGTTCCCCTTTATCAAATCTATTATCTTTTTGGTACAATTTTTAATATTAGGTCTATATAAATTAGAAAATTCCATATATTCTTTATTATTATAAGTATGTTTATTTAATATATTTATTATTTCACTTGCCTTAATTTTGGTAATATTAGGATAATCTTCAAGTAAATTTATATTTAACCCATTATCTTCTTTATATTTATAATAATCATAGACATATAAAAGTATTTTCTTCTTAGCAAGAAGAGCATCAATTATAAGAGCTGAATAATCAGTTATAACATAATCAGCTACCTTTAAAACATCATAAGTCAAAAACTCCCTTGGACTAATTTTAATTATTCTTTTATCATCAATTTCTTCATATACCTTAGGATGAAAGGTTATAATTAAATTATATTTTGAAAAATCAAAATTCTTTATTAATTCTTTTAAACCACTTCTTTTATCATTTCTAAATGTTGGGGAATATAAAACATTTTCCTTTTCTTTTAAAACAGGGTATTTTTTATATATTTCCTTAGTAGCTTTATAATCTCCTTTTATCATATAATCAACCATTGGTGTTCCGATAGTTAAAATTTTATCTTTAGAAACATTAAAGGCTTCTGAAAAATATGGATTCATTGACTCAACACTAGATAATACGTAATCATAATTATTATGCATCTTTAATATTTTAGCAACTTTACTAGAAACACCATCTTTATTTCCAATTACTTGATAGCCAAACTTTTTTATAGCTCCAAGTGCATGCCAAATTTGAATTACACATGTATCTTTTTTATGCTTTAATAAACTAACTGGAATATTATATCCATCTACTATAACAACTTTTGATTTAGAAATTAAAATCATTTGAGAATATAAGCTTTTATAATATGAAAAAACATTACTAAATTCATGAAAAATACCACTCAAAAAATTCAAATTATTTGAATAAGTTCCATGTGTTCTTATGCTATCATTTATTTTAGAATTAATCTTTTTACATATATATTCATAATGAATATTCTCTTTATCAAGTTCTTGCATTATCATTTTATAATTTAAAGATAATTCATTTGATTGACGAGATAAAAAGCAAACTTGCTCTTTTTGTTTATGAAAAAGCTTAATAAAAAAATAAACAGAAATTAAATGAATTTTAAATATATATAATAAAATTGTCAAAATATCACCAGATTTCTAATAATTATTTATACTTTTTATATATAAAGCGACATAATCATTGTAACAAATTTAAAAAAAAATGTCTACCTAAGTAGACATAAGATATACCATTATGTTAAACATAATTATCAAACTAATTATTCATTATTAATTATTTCTTCATTTGTAAGATATTTATTTCTTTTTTTATCATATCTTAAAGATGACAGTTGATATTCTTTTATATCATAATATGTTAAAAAGCAATATGCAAAATCTTTTTTAATTTTATCCAATTTTTTTATATTTTCTAATCCTACTAGTTTATTTTTTTCTAAATATTCAAGATATTCTTTATTACTTACAGGAAAATTTAATTTTTTATTACCATACTCTAATTTATTTCCTTTTCCAAAAACACTTTTTTTAATACAATTATAATTAATAATATCTATATAGTAATTTGTATCAACATCATCATATTTCATAATTAATTTATCTAATTTCTGATTTATAGTTTTTAAAGGAATTAAGATTAAATATAACATTTTTATTTTTATTTTAATATTCTTCTTTATAAAATACCTAAAGTTATAATGTTTCCATTTTAAGTCTTTCAAATCGCTTAATTTTTGAATTTTCTTTATATGTTTTATTCTAGTTTTTAAATCATTTGAAGTATTATCTAAAGGTACAATCTCAACAAAAAGGCCATTGGTAAATTTATCTTCAATAAATCTCGGAAAACTATTATCTCTAATATATGTATATTTTAATATCATTTTAGCATATTTGCATTTATACTCTTTATCTGTTTCTTCAGTTTGAAAAAAATATTTGTTTTTAAATTCCTTTTGAGCTATGTTAGAAAATTTTAAATAATCACTTCTTGACATACCTATTTTAAATGGTTCATGAAAATACTTTTCAAAGTCTTGATAATTTTTGAATTTTAAATAAGCATTAACTCCTAAAACACAATAATTTATTTTATTTTCTTGACATATTTTATCAATACAACCTACCATTTCTATTGATAATTCTTGCATTCTTTTTAACTTTAAATCATTATATTCAATAGATAAATAAGTTTGATAATTAGCTGGCAAGTCATAATTTTTAGCATAATTTCCAAAATCTAACTTAGTCCATAAATGATGAGAAACTCTATTTATAGGATTTAACCACTCCATATAATTATTTCCATATAATATTTTCAAAAATTCATGGGGATTTTCTTTATCCATAACTTTAATTCCTTCAAAGTTAACATCTTTATACGTATCAATTCCTTTTGAAGGAAAGCCACCATGATTACCATTTACAATTGAATCATCTATAAGCCAATTTGTTTTTTTCTTACAACATCTTCTAAGTTTATCTTCAATAAAAAATAACAATTTAGTTGGCAATATATAGCTTAACATAACTACAATGGTAGCCATTTTTTGATTACCCTTTCTAACATACAAATGAAACATTTTATAATGATAGATACACCTTATATAAAATAATAAACTTGCAACTATTTTCCTTAAAAATTTATTATTTGGTAAATAAGTTTGACTCATTATATCTATATATATTCCGGAATTAATTTTTTTACTGTCCCAAGAAGAAATTGAAATAGAAGTATTTTTTATTTCTAATCTTAGATTAGTACGAAGATAATTTTTATCAGTAAGGCGTGACCTTAAAAAGAATTTATCATGATTTAATTCTTTATCAACAATATTTAAAAATTTATCATAATTTTCTAAAGTCATATCAACATCAATATCATCGTCCCATGGAATGAAGCCACCATGACGAACCCGTCCTAAACATGTCCCTCCACCCAAAGAATAATTTATATTATTTTTGCGACAAATTCTATCAATTTCTTTTAAAGCCTCTAATTGTATCAATTGAAGGGCTCTTAAAACTTTATCACAATTGGTATGCATTTCTTTTCCTATATCATTTTTCAAAAGAATTCCTCCCAACAATTAAGTAATATAACTAAATTATATCAAAATTAAATATCTATGTCAGCAAATAATAAAAAAATAATTAAACTATTTCCTAGTCTAATTATTCTAAATCTAATTCTTCTTTTATGTGAGCAAGAGTTCTTGTAAAACCTTCTTTTATACTATACTTAGGTATCCAACCAAGTTCTTCCTGAATTTTTTTGGTAGATAAAATTCCATTTTTAAAAGATGCAACCCCTTTTTGACCTTCTTTTGGAATATTAAAAACCAATTTTAATTTTTTTTCAGGATTTATACTTAATAATGTTTCAGCCAATTCCCGAATTGAAGTTTTAGATTTTTCATCAGCTATATTATAGACAATATCACTTGATTTTAATAAAACTAAAAACATAGCACTTATAGCATCAGATATGTATGTATAAGTTCTAATAGAAGAACCATCACTTTTAAGTTCAATATCTTGATTATGAATAATATTATTCAAAAAATCTGCTTGAACTCTTCCATCATAAATTGACATACCAGGACCATAAGTATGAGCAAGACGAACTATTTTAGTGTTAAGACCATACTCTTCTTTAAATGATACACACATATTCTCAGCAGCTTTCTTACCCTCAGCGTATCCGTTGCGAGGAATTAAAGGATTAACCTGTCCTAATAAACCATCTTCTGTAAAGACTTTTTGATTTTCTAAAGGTTCGCCATAAATCTCCCGAGAACTTATAAATAAATATCCCAAAGATTTTTTATCCTTGGCTAATATTAACGTATTTGCTGTTCCTAAAGTATTAGAAAAATTAGTTTCAACTGGGTGTTCTTTCATTATTTTAGGACTAGCTGGAGAAGCAGCGTGAATTATATAGTCAATATCACCAGCTATTTTGTCTAAATATATTACATCTTGAACTATAACTTCTACATTTGAATTATTAGTTACATCTTTAGATAATTTATTAGGATTTCTTACTAATGCTTTAATTTTAATTTTTAAATCATATAATTCATTTAATCTTAATAAGGTATATATAAAATATGAACCTATCATTCCTGATGCACCTGTAATTAAAACTGTTTTTTCTTTTAATTTACTTATAAATAATTCTTTAGAGCAATAATCTATAATATTATCTACATCTTCTTTAACTATCTTTGTATATTTCATTTTTACCTCTTTTCACTTTGCAGAAATATTCACATTATTTTTAATGTTTAAAAATTCTTCATAATCTAGAGCACTATAATTACCAACTAAAGTACAAAAATCTTCTTGAGTAGTTACTTTTATATTTCCTCTATTTCCTAAAAATATATGACATTTTTTACCATACTTAGTCATTAAACCACATGAATCAACAATTCCATTATATTCAGGATTTATTTTTCTTTCTTTTAAATGAAGCGAATAAATATCTTTTAAATAAAATCCTTGAGGAGCTTGAGCTGTATACATTATTTTTCTATCAGGCATCTTACTTACAAATTCACCATCAATACTTTCAATTGGTGTTTCATAGCAAGGAGTAACCGTAATACCTGAGCCATATTTTTTAACCGACTTTATACAATTATTTATTGTCTCTTCTGTTACTAAAGGTCTTACCCCATCATGAATTAATACTATTGCATCATCATTGTATTTTTTTATTTCATTTAAAATTATAAATATAGAATCTTGACCACTTGAACCTCCAGTTAATACACTATGAACCTTAGAAATATTAAATTTTTTTATACATTTTTCTAAATATTCAATCCATTTTTTATTACAAGCAATATATATTTCGTCAATATTTTTATTATCTTCAAATTTATCTAAAGTGTGTATAATAATTTCCTTGGAATGAATTTTTAAAAATTGTTTTGGAACATTGGTTCCCATTCTTTGACCTGTTCCTCCAGCAAATATTACAGCAATATTCTTCATTAAATCCTCCTATTTTTATTTACTACTTAAGTATTTATCAACAGCATCAATAATTCTTTTACAATTATTAAAATCTGAAAAAGCAAAAAAATCATCAGCTCTTTTTTTATATTCATTTTTTATTTTACAACCATTTTCCATATAATTACATAATTCTTCTACTAAATCTTCTTCTTGTTTAAATATTGGACCAAACCCCATATTTTTATAATCTAATCCTCCAGCATCGTAATGAGGTGGTAACTTATCTGGGTGATAATATATCAATACCTTTCTTTGATAAGCAAAATCAAATTGAACTCCGGAATAATCGGTAACCATTAAACTAGATTCCGTTAATATTTTTTCATAATTAACATCTCCAGCTGCTGGAATTATCTCAACATAATTATTTTTATCAAAATCTTCTAATTGAGCACTCATCGCAGGATGCAATAAGTATATTATTTTATATCCTGTTTTCTTGGCGACTTCAATTAACTTTTTATTATTAATTAAACTATCATATATATGGAAATAATCACTATTTATAAAATTATCATTATGTTGTTTTTTTATATGAGCAACATTTGAATTAACGACATTTTTTCTCCAAGTTGGAGTTATCAATATTATTTTTTTATCATTTGAT
The DNA here is from genome assembly GCA_947595345.1 of uncultured Bacilli bacterium. GTDB lineage: Bacteria > Bacillota_I > Bacilli_A > RF39 > UBA660 > RUG591. The sequence continues at coordinate 7,008 of CANQEQ010000029.1, forward strand.
TTCAAACCATCATATCTTGCTAAACCTGTTAATGTAATTTGAGATTTAGAAAAATTATAAAAGGGCTTTAAAATATTTTCTACTTCATATTTAGAAGCACAACAATAATGTTTAATATTATCAAAAAGTCTGTTTTGAAATTGAGCTATTTTCTGTATTGTAAGTCCATGTTGAACTTCTATTATATCAACATTAAACAATCCACTTACAAAACTTTTAGAATATCTATTAAAACTGCAATATGACATAGCATTAGCATGAGTTTTTAATATAACCTCAGCATGTAAGGAAAATAATTTTTCCTTTAAAGAATTAAATTCTATAATATGTTTAGGATTTTCTTTTTTTAATCTTTCATAATCTAAAGAATCCTTTTTTATGACATAATATATATTTTTTCCATGTTTTAGTCCATACTTATATAAATATTCACCATTATCACCAGCTTTATATAATTTATCCCAAGTTAGCCAAATATGCTTATTTTTATAATAAGGCTTAGTAACATAATATAACATCCTTAAAAATAATAATTTGCATACACGTATTTTCTTTTTGCCATTTTTAAGCTTTGATAGAACAAAAAGAAGTTCAGATAAGAATACATAAAATAAATTAGCTTTTAAAATTTTTATACTCTCTTTTTTATTTAACATTATGAAATCTTTATAATGCCAAAATGAACGTTTAGAATTATTTAATCTTGCTTGAATTTTTAAATATCTAAAATTTAACTTTATTTTTTGCTTACCAATATAAGCAAAAATTTCTAACTTATTTTTTTTATTAGGTAAAGCATCAATACTAAAAGAAAAAGGATATTTACGAGATAAAGTTTTTCCAAAAGCTTTTAATAAAGGATAAGTCTCAGTAACTTTAATAGGTATTTCTTTATCATTATATAAAACCACAATTTTAATCTCATTAGCATATAAATAATCTCTTAATGAAATCGTGCAATCAAAATATAATTTAGAATCTTTTAAATTAATAGCATAAACATTAACTGTTTCACTATTTGCTTCTCCTATTGCAATAGAAGAAATAACTTCTTTTTTATTTTTATATTCTAAAAAAATTATATCTTTTTCATAAACGTTTTTTATATATATTTTTTTTGTAGCTTCTAGTTTTTTTATTTTATTTTCTAATAAATAATATTTTAACCATCTTGGAATTTTAAATTGATATTTTAACTCATTTTCAGAATATAGAGAATAATCATTAGGGTGAATTAAATAATTGTCATCAATTAAAAGTAATATTTCAGTAATTAAATTTTCAAATTCATTAAATTCAGCTTCTGATAATACTCCTTTATTACGGTCATAAATATTTGTATTATATCTAGTATATATTTGATATACAACTATTTCTTGAATAAAACCTGGTATATTACCATTATATTTTTTAAGCAAATTTAGCCAAAAAGCTTTAAATGAATCAAAATACCACCATTTGTTATATTGAATAGCACTTTTAGAAGTATTATCCTCAAATGGTTCTAAGGAAATTATATTTTTCTTATTTATAAAATAAAAACATGAATTTAAAGATAATAAATCTATTAAAAATTTTAATTTATAATCTTCATATATATCACTTGAAAACTTAATTTTTTTAAGAAGATTTTTTTTAATAAAATAGCTTTCAAATAAAATTGATATAGAATAAGGATTAACACTTACATCATATAACTTTTCATATTTAGGTTGCATTTTATAATGTTTCATTTTTAATGTTTCAGAATCATAATAATAACCATATAAAGAAATAACATTTTCATTTAATTTACTAATTTTTTTTAACATTTTAAAATTATCATAATAAATATTAGAATTAATAAAAGTAACATAATCACCTGTTGATAATTTCAACCCTAAATTATAAGCATCAGCTTCATTTCCTTTTTTAATTTTTTGATAATTAATATTATTATATTTTTCTAAATACGTTTTTGATATTCCTTTATTAGTCATATCTAAAACTATTAATTCTAAAAGAAATTTATCATATTTTTGATTATTAATACTATCAATAGTTTTTGATAAATTTGTTTCATTTTTTACTAAAATAATAAAAGAATATTTTGTTTTATACATACAACACCTCAAATTTATAATGATTAAAAAATACTATAACAATATTCCAATATAATAATATCATATTATTGAAAAATGTTATAGTATTTTTACTTTTTTATTTACTATTAATTAACTTTTTATTTTTTTCTTATTTATAATTGTTACAGTTATAAATATAGCTATACCAGCGAAAGATACAACTATTCCTTCCTTTAAATAAGGTGTTTTGTATTCTAAACGAATATCATGTTTTCCAGTTCCAATATTAATACCTAAGAAATATTTATTACTTCTTAAAGTCTCTACTTCTTTATCATCAACATAAACTTTCCAACCTTTATTATAGAAAGTTTGAAATTGTAAAACTCCTTTTTCTTCAGCATTAACTGTACCATTTAAATAACCGTTTCCATAATCTGTAACCTCAAAGTTTGATTTTCTTAAATTCTCTATATCTTCTTCGTAATCATCCATAGAAACAGCATAAACTTTTAAACTATCAAATGTATAATTTCCTAAGCTAGACAATGTAACAGTTATCTCTCCATTAGCCTCATCATAATAGCCCAAATTAAATATTCTTTGAGTTAAATATTCAATATATGGACTAGCATATGAATCTTCGTCTACTCTAGTCTTTACAACCTTACCAAACTTTAATTTAATTTTATATGTATCACTTGGTTGATACCATTTATACTTGTATTTTTGCTGTTCTATTTCAAATTCTGTCATTTCATCATTTAACTGAGAATTAATCATTTCTTCTTTAGTAAATGGTGTTAATTTTAAATTATCAAAAACAAGATAAATTTCACTATTTTTTACATCTTCAAATTTTACTTTAAATGTTGCTTTTGATACATCTTTTATAGATATTTTATTTTTAGTTTCAAAAATTTTATTATTATCAATAACTTCACTTTCAACAACAGTAATATTTTTGCTATAATCATTGCTAAAATGTTTTAAATTACTTGTTTTAGCATCTTCTAAAACTGTTGCTTTTAATAGACTGCTTTCTTTTTCTAAAGAAGATAATTTATCATATTCACTTTCCGTAATGTAATTATTATATAACATTCCAAAAGGTAATTTATAATCATTTACATATATTTTTGATTTTCCTTTATAATCGTTTACTTTTGAATAACCATAAGGAACATTATAACCTTTATAACTAATTAAATACTTATTTCCCATAAGAGTATTTATCTTAGTACGATAATCAAATTCTCTAAAGCCTGTAAGAAAATCATATGTACTATTATTTATATCTAAATTTAATTCTGTATATTCTTTAGGTAATATAGAAAAGAAATATCCCGAAGAATTGTAATGATATAGAATAGATACATTTTCATGATTGTAAGGAAGCTTACTAATACCATAAAAACCTTTATCATTATCTTGAATATAATTAATAGCCTTTTTAAAATCAGGTATTGTATTTTCTGAAGAAGCATTAATCTTATTTAAAGTATTTGACGGAATAAATTTTGATATATAAGTACTTCTAGCAGTATATATATGTTGCATTGAAAACGCTATACCTATTGCAATAATTAATATCAATAAAGTATTATAAACACTTTTTCTTTTAACAAATTTTATAATATTGTCCTTAAAATTAAATACAAAAATTAAAATTAACATAATTGCAAGTTGAATTATCATATAAGTACCTAAAGAATTGTCAAATATGCTATTTATAATCAAGAATAGAAGAACATTACCTAAAACCACCAATATACTATTTTTATTAAACTTGTAATCACTATTTAAAAAAGAAGCCGTAATAACCGCAAATATAAAAGGAAAAGCAAAAGTCCATCTATTATTTGGAAAACTAAATCCCATAAATATTGAGCCTATTAAGGGAATTAACAATGGTAAGCACAATACAAAAAATAATATAACAATTGGGGTATCTTCTTTAGATTTTCTCATAATAGTTAAAGGTAAAGTTATAAAAATTATTGATTGAGTTCCTATTACTACCCAAAATCCTGAATTACTTAATTGAAGAATACTATTTGCTAAGCTACGATAATATGTTATTGTATATGAGGATATTACATTACCAGCAGTTCTCTGAGAATTAATAATTGAAAAAATTGTAGGAAGCAACGTTACACATGATATCATAATACCAAGTAAACTATAACATAGTGTTTTTAATAATACTTTTATTATTTTCTTAATTCCTTCTTTTCTGTAAGTCAATATTGCAAGAATAATTCCATAAATTGCTATAATTATAGCAAGTGGATATGCAAAATAGAAACTAACTAAGAATGTGAAAGCAATTATTATCGTATAAAAAACTTTCTTATCTTCTTTTATAATTTTTTCAATTCCCATCATGACAAGAGGAAAAATAACAAGAGCATTAGTGAAAAATGGGTGTCTTATACTAGTATAAAAAACATATGAAGAAAAAGTAAATAATAAGGCACCAATTATAGATGATGTTTTTGTAAATTTACGATAGTTAGCATAACATAAAAAAGAAAAACCAACAAAATATATTCTAACTAAAACTAATAAACTATATAATTTAAATACATCTTTTGTCCGAACAAGCAAAGAAAGATAAGAAAAGAAATCTCCAAATAACCAAAAGTTAAAATTACTGAATAAATCAAACCCATTTCCAACATACCAAGTAAACGTTGAAAAATTACCAGTTCTAATAAAATTAACTAATAACTCCCTAAAATATTTTAAAAATATTGTATGTTGCTCTACTCCATCAGCATGAAAAACTAAGCCACTTCCTGAAAGATGAAATAGAAACATCATAAATATTGATAGTATTCCAAATATCAATGTATAGATTACTAAATTCTTAAAAAAATCACTTTTTATGATTTTTTTTACTCTATCTTTTAAATTCATAATTATCACCTCTTGTTTTATTTATTTGTAATTAACTCCTCTTTATACGCATTTTTATAATCGCCTGATAGTATATTATTTATCCATGATTCATTACTTAAATACCAGTTAACTGTTTCTTTAATCCCATCATCAAAATTATAAGTTCTATTCCAGTTAAGTTCTTTTTCAACTTTTGTAGAATTAATAGCATATCTTAAATCATGACCTGGTCTATCTTCTACAAAAGTTATTAAGTCTTCGCTTTTTCCCATATGTTTTAAAATAGTTTTTACAACTTCTAAATTTGTTCTTTCAGAATGTCCTCCTAAATTATACACTTCCCCTGGTCTTCCATTTCTAACAATTAAATCTACTCCCACATTATGGTCATGAACATGTATCCAATCACGAACATTCTCGCCCTTACCATAAACTGGAATATTTTCATTATTTAATGCTTTAGAAATAACAACCGGAATTAATTTTTCAGGAAATTGATATGGTCCATAATTATTAGAACATCTTGAAATTGTTACAGGTAATTTATAAGTTCTTGCATAAGCTAAAACCTCTAAATCTGCACTAGCCTTACTAGCTGAATATGGACTTGATGTATGAAGTGGTGTATTTTCTGTAAATAATAAATCTTTTCTATCAAGTGGTAAATCACCATATACTTCATCAGTTGATACTTGATGGTATCTTTTAATATTATATTTTTTAGAAGCATTTAATAAATTCATAGTTCCTAAAATATTAGTTTCAGCAAATAAATTAGGATTTTTAATTGAATTATCAACATGACTTTCAGCTGCAAAATTAATTACTATATCAAAATTTTCTTCACTAAATAACTTATCTATAAATAGACTATCACGAATATCTCCTTTTACAAATTTATAGTTTTCTTTAGTTTCTAATTCTTTTATATTGTTATAATTTCCAGCATAAGTTAAGGCATCTAAACATACAAAATAATCTTCTTTATATTTATTAACAACATAATGTAAATAATTTGAACCAATAAAACCAGCTCCACCTGTAACTAAAAATTTCATATTATTCCTCCTCTAAAAGTGATAAGATATATTTTCCATAATCTGTTTGTTTTAAATTCATACCAATTTCTTTAAGTTGTTCTGAATTAATAAATCCTTGTCTCCAACATATTTCTTCAAGACATGCAACATATACTCCTTGTCTTGACTGCACAGTTTCAACAAACATACCAGCTTTTAACATGTTATAAGGACTTCCTGTATCAAGCCAAGCAATTCCTCTACTAAGTCTTTCTACTTTAAGTTCATTTTGTTTTAAATATTCTTCAATTACAGAGGTTATTTCTAACTCTCCTCTTGCTGATGGTTTAACATTTTTAGCTATTTCAATAACTTCATTATTGAAAAAATATAAGCCAGGAATTGCATATTTTGATTTAGGCTTAGCTGGTTTTTCTTCAATTGATAAAACATTACCTTCATTATCAAACTCAACTACTCCAAATTCTTTAGGATTTGCAACCGGATAACCAAATATAGTTGCTTTGGCTTTATTCTTACTTACTTTCTTTAAAATACCTGGTAAATTAGCACCATAGAAAACATTATCACCTAAAACTAAACAAACGCTATCATTTCCTATAAAATCTTCTCCTAATATAAAAGCTTCAGCAAGTCCTTTAGGTTTTTCTTGAATTTTATAAGAAAAATTTATTCCTAATTTCTTTCCATCTCCAAGTAATTCTTCATATTGTCTTATATCCTCAGGTGTTGAAATAATTAAAATATCTTTAATACCAGCAAACAATAAAATTGATATAGGATAATAAATCATTGGTTTATCATATATTGGTAATAATTGTTTAGAAACTGATGTTGTAATTGGATATAATCTAGTTCCTTTTCCACCTGCTAAAATTATTCCTTTCATGCATTCCTCCTACTACTTAATTAAATATAAAATACATACACATAAATAATGATACCATAAATATAAAGTAAAATAAAGAAAATTTGACAACATTCAAGATGTTTTACCATATTTTGCAAGAATTTTTACGCATTTTATAATACAAAAGCCCCAAACGGAGGCGCACTTAAAAAGTGAAAAACCACAAAATCATGCATTAATTAAATGTAGTTTAATTATATATTTTTATATCTGTTGTCAATTTTTTAAATTTTTTCAATGATTTTTTTAATATACAATTATTTTTATTTATTTGACTATTAAAACTTATATTGTTATAATCAAATTAGAAAAAGTTTCAGAGAAAGATTTAAGAGGTTATATATGAAAAACACATTACTTTCAATTTCTTATAGTTGGACTAAAAAAGATAGTGACATTACTAAAACTAAAGATATTTTAGAGTGGATTTTAGAAAGAAATAAAAATACATATGTAAATATAAAAAAAACAAATTTAGAAAATTGTAAACCTTGGTTTTTAGATAAAGATAAAGGTATTATTAGAAATCAAAATAATAGTTTTTTTTCAATAAGTGGTGCTAAAAATCAAGATACATATCAGCCAATTATTCTTCAAGAAGAAATTGGCTATCTTGGAATTATTATTAAAGAATTTAATGACGTAATGCATTTTTTAATGCAGGCTAAAATTGAACCTGGAAATATTAATTGTGTTCAAGTTTCTCCTACTATCCAAGCAACTAAAAGTAATTTTACCCAAAAACATGGTGGAAAAAAGCCACCTTACTTAGATTACTTTTTAAATGCTAAAAATTATGAAATTGTAGTAGACCAAATTCAGTCAGAACAGTCAGCAAGATTTTATAAAAAAAGAAATAGAAATATAATTATAAGAGTAGAAGAAGATATTCCCCTACTTCCTAATTTTAAATGGTTAACATTAGGACAAATTAAAGAGTTAATGCGAGAAGATAATTTAGTTAATATGGATACTAGAACCGTTTTATCATGTATTCCATTTTCTAAATTAAAATTAACGGAAAAAGAAGCTAAAGATTTAAAAAAAGAATTTAATGATAAACAATTATTTAACTCTATTTTTCAAGGAGAAACCGATTTTAAACTTCCTAACATTTATCAATATATAAATAACATTAAGATGTTTAATGAAGAAGAAACAAAACTAATTTCTTTAAAAAAGCTTAAAAATTGGGATATTAAAGATAATGAAATTGTTTGTAAAAATCCTTATCCTTTTAAAGTAATATATTGTGATATTTCAATTGAAGGACGAGAAGTAAAAGACTGGTGTCAGCCATTAGTAGAAGCTAATGGTATTGCTACTTTTGGTCTTATTATGGTAGAAGATGAGAATATTTTAAAATTTTTAGTTAAAGCAAAAAAAGAAATTGGAAGCTTTGATACTTTAGAACTTGGTCCAAGTGTTCAACAAGAATTTGTTAACAGAGAGCCAAATGATTGTATTAACGAATTTTTTTGGAAAAAAGTTAATAATAATGAAAATATAATTTTTAATCATTTATTAAGTGAAGAAGGAGGACGTTTCTATCATGAACAAAATAGAAATATCTTAATTAAAGTTAAAAAAGGCGAATTACCAAAATTACCAGAAAATTATTTTCTTGTTGACTTTAAAACTTTAAATGAACTTGTGCAAATAAACAATACATTAAATATACAATTACGTAATTTATTATCATTATTGGAGGTATAATATGAAAATTGGAATTTTAGGAACTTCAGAAATTGCTTTTAGAAGGTTTTTACCAGCTCTTAAAAATTGTGAACATTTTGAATATGTAGGAGTTGCTTCAAGAAATCCTGATAAAGGAAAAAAATTTCAAGAAGAATTCGGTGGAAAAATATATGACGGATATGATAGTTTACTTGAAGATAAAGAAATAGATGCTGTTTATGTTCCACTTCCTCCGGCTCTTCATTTTGAATGGGGAAAAAAAGTTTTAGAAGCCGGAAAACATTTACTTATGGAAAAACCATTTACAGTAAATTATGAAGAAGCTAGAGAACTAGTAAACCTTGCCAAAAAGAAAGATTTAGCAATTCATGAAAACTATATGTTTGCTTTTCATAATCAACTTAATGCAATTGATGAGATTG
>CANQEQ010000030.1 GCA_947595345.1 uncultured Bacilli bacterium
TCCATCTTTAACTGTACTTGTAAAAATAATTTGTTTATCCATAAATCCCCCTTAAAATTGTTCTTATTATATCATATTACAGCTTAAAAAGCAAAAAGAAGAATAATTACTTATCCTTCTAAAGGGTGTTTAGTTGCACCTACTAAATTGATTTGAGAGTCAAATACTAACCATTTTCCATTAATTAAAATTTTATTCCATTGATGTTCCCATTTATTAGCATTTATATGTTGAGACTTTAATCCAGCTTCATTACAAAGAAGAGTTACAGCTTTACATCTTCCTGAACAAGCTGCTATTTTCATAACTAAAGCTGCATAAGCTTCATTTCCATAATTAGTTTTATAAGCCTCTAAACTTTGATTTCCTTGAACTTCTACGGTTTCAAATATATAATTAGTAATAGCTGTGGCTTTTTCTAAATCACTCATTCCTGGTTTAATTATTTTCTTAACTACTCTTTTAGCTTCAGCTTTAGCAAGTGCTAATCTTCCGGCTACTGTATTTTTATTAGCAGTTGTTGTTTTACTACCACTACTTGAACTACTAGTTACTTTACTACTACTTCCTGTACTTACTTTAGGTTTTTCTTTTACTTCTACTGTGAATTTACCAGTTGCTTCATTTCCATTTTTATCTAAACAACTAACTTTTATTTCATACTTTCCAGCTTTGCTTGTATTTACTTCGCCTTCTATTTTTACTTCTAATTATCCATCTACTACATCAGTAGCTTTTATTCCACTTTTTAAATCTATTTTATCTCCTACTGTAATTGTCTTATTGCTTATTCCTTCTAATTTAGGCATATTTGTATCTACAACTTCTAATTCTCTTTTTATTTCTTTATTTATCTTTTCTTCGTATTCTTTTATTAATTTATACTTAAATATTTTACTTAATTTTATCTTAGTATCTAAAACACCAACATTTAAAAATTTATATTCAGTATCTACTTTTTCATTATTTATTTCTATTTCTAAATTCAAATCACTTAACTTTTCTTTATTTATTAAATTATTAATTAACTCATCTTTTGTCCAAATTGTACCATATTCTATTTTCTCATTATAGTTTACTACTACTTCATCCATTAATCTTTTTATATCTTCTATATCGTTATCTTTTTGTTTTAAATTATAGGCATAATAAAATACTACAAAAACTATTAAAATCATTATTACTGTTATAAAACTATATATTATTATTCTATTTTTCTTAACTTTCTTTTTTTCTTTTTTCATAATAACTACTCCTACTATCCTATTAAATTTTATACCTAGTTTTTTTCTTTGTAAATTAAATTTAAAAAATTATTTTATATTTTACATTAAATTTTTAAAATGTATGATAAAATTATATTGATTAATCTATTTAATGTCGCCTTCCTTTATTCTTTCAGGATATGTATATTCATGTTCTATTGGAGTTGATACTAAAGGAGAACTAGAGCAATGGATTAACGTTCGTGATAGTGGCTATGGCGTGCGCTAGATTTTAATCAAATCTTTTTAAACTACTAAGGTATAAGAAAAGAGATTAAAAACAAGATTAGTCCTTGGATTTTCCTAAAAATACTATATAGATGTTTAATAATTCTTTTATTAAACTAAAACTATATAAAGCATAAATTAAGTAATTACTATTTAATTTATGTTTTTTTATTTATGATTTTATAAAAAAAAGAAAACTATTTCTAGCTTTCTTTAATTTTTTTAATTTGTCTCTTCTACAAATTCATTTTCTAAAACCTCTAAAGGTTCTCCATCAGTAAAGGCTGTTTCAAGGTCAAAGTCAACATTTTGATAAGCTTTAATACCTGTTCCAGCAGGAATTAATTTACCAATTATTACATTTTCTTTTAAACCTTGTAAATGGTCAACCTTACCACGAATTGCAGCATCAGTTAAAATACGAGTTGTCTCTTGGAATGATGCAGCTGATAAGAATGAATCTGTTTCAAGAGAAGCTTTAGTAATACCAAATAGAACTGGTACACCAGTAGCTGGACGTTTTCCTTCAAGAATTGCTTTCTTGTTGCCATCTGTAAATTCAAAGAAGTTAACAAGTGAACCTGGTAATAAGAAAGTATCACCAGACTCAACAATACGGATTTTAGAAATCATACGTCTAGCAATTATTTCAACGTGCTTATCACTGATTTCAACACCTTGACTACGATAAGCATTTTGAACTTCTTTTAATATATATTCTTGAGTTGTTAAAGGGTCAGTTACCACTAATAATTCTTTAGGACTAATAGCACCTTCAGTTAATTTATCTCCAGGATTTACAACATCACCTTTAGCTACTCTTAATTTAGCACCATAATTTGTAACATGGTCTTTAGTTTCAAGGTCATTTTTAACACTAATCTTGAATTTTCCATGGTCTTCAACAATTTTAGAAACTTTACCACTGATTTCAGCAATAGTTGCTTTTCCTTTTGGATTACGAGCTTCAAATAATTCTTGAACACGAGGTAAACCTTGAGTAATATCTTCTCCACCAGCAACACCACCAGTATGGAAAGTACGCATTGTTAACTGAGTACCAGGCTCTCCAATTGACTGAGCAGCCATAACACCAATTGCTTCACCAATTTCAACAACATTACCAGTTGCCAAATTACGACCATAACACTTGCAACATACACCATTATGAGTATTACAAGTTAAAACAGAACGAATTTCAACTTCTTCAATACCAGCATCAACAATTTTTTCAGCTATTGTTTCAGTAATTAAGTCATTACGTTCACAAAGAACAGCTTTTGTTTCAGGGTGAATAATCTTTTTATTGGCAAAACGTCCAACAATACGGTCATATAATTTTTCAATAACTGAACCATTTTTATCATTTATAAATGGACGAACAACAACACCTTGGTCAGTTCCACAGTCATCTTCTTTAACAATAATATCTTGACTTACATCAACTAAACGTCTTGTTAAATATCCAGAGTCAGCAGTTTTTAAAGCTGTATCAGCACTACCTTTTCTAGCACCATGAGTTGATAAGAAGAATTCAGATACTGATAAACCTTCTCTAAATGAAGATAATACAGGGATTTCTACTGGTTCACCATTAGGCTTAGCCATCAAACCACGCATACCAGCAAGTTGGGTAAAGTTAGAAATATTACCACGAGCTTTAGAATTCATCATCATGAAAATTGGATTATCAACATCAGTTTTAGCATATTCCTCAAGTTCTTTTTGAACTTCGTCTTTAGCACTATTCCAAGTAGCAATTACTTTCTCAAAACGTTCTTCATTAGTAATTAAACCACGAGTATATTGTTTATTAATTGTATTAACCATTTTATTGGCTTCTTCTACAATTTTTTCTTTATTTTTACTTACTGTAACATCAGCAGCTGATACTGTAATACCAGCAATAGTTGAATATTTGAAACCTAAATCTTTAAGTCTATCCAACATCATTGATGTTTCAGTAGTTTTATAACGCTTAAATGTTTGGGCAATTATACTCTCTAAAGTTCCTTTAGCAAAAGGTTTTACAAGAGGCATTTTACTAATTGCTTCTTTAATATTAACACCACGAGCAACAAAATATTTATTAGGTGTAATTTTTTGAATATTCTCATCAGTTGGTTCATTTATGTAAGCAAATGAATCAGGTAGAATTTCATTAAATATAAGTTTACCAGGAGTAGTAATTAAATATTTTCCTTTTTGACTTTCAGTAAATAATTTATATTTGAATGAATTAACAGGTAGAGCAATTCTTGTATGAAGTGTTAACTCACGTCTTTCATAAGCCATAATTGCTTCATTTGAATTCTTGAATACTCTTCCTTCACCTTCAAATCCAGCTTTTTCCATAGTTAGATAATAGTTACCTAAAACCATATCTTGACTAGGGGTTACAATTGGGCTACCATCTTTTGGATGTAAGATGTTATTAGCACCTAACATTAAAAGTCTAGCTTCAGCAATCGCTTCTTCACTTAAAGGTACATGAACAGCCATCTGGTCTCCATCAAAGTCAGCATTGAAAGCTGTACAAACAAGTGGATGTAAACGAATTGCTTTTCCACCAATTAACTTAGGTTCAAATGCTTGAATACCAAGTCTATGTAATGTAGGAGCACGGTTTAACATTACAGGATGTTCTTTAATAACATCTTCAACAATATCCCATACAACTGGGTCTTTATTTTCAATTAAACGTTTAGCAGCTTTAATATTAGAAGCTAAATTACGTTTAACTAAGCCATTTATAACATGTGGTTTAAATAACTCTAAAGCCATATCTTTTGGAATACCACATTGATACATTTTTAAATCTGGTCCGACAACAATAACAGAACGACCTGAGTAGTCAACACGTTTTCCAAGTAAGTTTTGTCTAAATCTTCCTTGTTTACCTTTTAACATACTAGATAAAGATTTTAAAGGACGATTTCCTGCTCCAGTTACACTTCTTCCACGTCTTCCATTATCAAATAAAGAATCAACAGCTTCTTGTAACATACGTTTTTCATTTTGAATAATAATTTGAGGAGCATTTAAGTCAATTAATTTCTTTAAACGGTTGTTACGATTAATAACTCTTCTATATAAATCGTTTAAATCACTTGTTGCAAAACGACCACCATCAAGTTGAATCATAGGACGTAAATCAGGTGGAATAACTGGAATACAATCCATAATCATCCATTCAGGTTTATTATCTGATTTATAGAAAGCATCAAGAACGTCCATTCTTTTAATTAAACGAATACGCTTTTGTCCTTGAGCAGTTTCAAGTTCTTTAGTAATCTCGTCAATTTCAGCTTTTAAGTCAACTTGTTTTAATAGTTCCTTAATAGCTTCGGCTCCCATTCCTACTTTAAAACCATCGCCATATTTTTCATAATAAGCACGATATTCTTTTTCAGATAAGGTTTGTTTATTTTCAAGAGGTGTAATACCTTTATCAATTACAACATAACTAACAAAGTATAATACTTCCTCTAAGTCACGTGGAGACATATCAAGGACTAGTCCCATACGACTTGGTACACCTTTAAAATACCAAATATGACTTACAGGACTAGCAAGTTCTATATGTCCCATTCTTTCACGTCTTACCTTAGAACGGGTTACTTCAACACCACAACGGTCACAGACAATATTTTTATATCTTACACGCTTGTATTTTCCACAAGCACATTCAAAATCTTTTGTAGGTCCAAAGATTTTTTCACAATAAAGTCCATCTCTTTCAGGACGAAGAGTACGATAATTTATTGTTTCAGGTTTTTTTACTTCTCCATAACTCCAAGAACGTATCATTTCAGGGGATGCAATACCTATCTTTAAGGCTTCAAACTTATTAACTTCTATCATTAAAGTTCCCCTCCTTCTTCAATTTCAAAGTCTTTCTCATCTATATTATCAAGTTCATTTTCCGAAAATTCGTCTTCTTGTTCAGAATTTTCATATTCAGAATTGTATTCTTCTTTAGGTTCTTTAACATCAGATGCTTGTAATTCTATATCGTCAATATCTAATTTAACATCTTCTTTGTATTCTTCTTCTTCAATTTGTTTTAAATCTAATACTTGGTTCTCGTCATTTATAATCTTTAAATCTAAACCAAGGGCTTGGAATTCTTTCATTAATACTCTAAATGATTCAGGAACACCAGCTTGATTAATATCTTGACCTTTAACAATTGCTTCGTATACTTTAACACGACCAACTATATCGTCAGATTTAACAGTTAAGATTTCTTGTAATGTATGAGCAGCACCATAAGCATATAATGCCCAAACTTCCATTTCTCCAAATCTTTGACCACCAAATTGAGCTTTTCCTCCTAAAGGTTGTTGAGTTACTAATGAATATGGTCCAGTTGACCTTGCATGTAATTTATCATCAACCATGTGATGTAGTTTAATCATATACATAACACCAACTGAAACACGGTTTTCAAATGGTTCACCAGTACGTCCATTGTAAAGAACAGTCTTTCCATCTGGGTCTATTCCGGCTTCTTCCATCATAGCTTTAATATCTTCACTTTTAGCACCATCAAATACTGGAGTTGCAACATGAACATTTAATTTCTTAGCAGCATATCCTAAATGAAGCTCTAAAATCTGTCCAATATTCATACGACTTGGTACACCAAGTGGGTTTAACATAATATCAACAGGAGTTCCATCTGGTAAATATGGCATATCTTCTTGAGGTAAAATTAAGGAAATAACACCTTTGTTACCATGACGTCCTGACATTTTATCTCCAACTTGAATTTTACGTTTTTGAATTATATATATTCTAATTACCTTGCTAACACCAGCTGGTAATTCGTCATTTTCTTTTCTAGAATAAATCTTAACATCATGAACAATTCCATCTCCTCCATGTGGAACACGAAGTGAGGTATCACGAACTTCACGAGTTTTTTCACCAAATATAGCATGTAATAATTTTTCTTCAGAAGTAAGTTCAGCCATACCTTTAGGAGTTACTTTTCCAACTAAAATATCGCCTTCTTTAACTTCTGTACCTATCATGACAATTCCGTTCTCGTCTAAGTTCTTACGAGCTTCTTCAGATACATTTGGAATATCTCTTGTAATTTCTTCTGGTCCTAACTTAGTATCACGACATTGCATTTGATAATCTTCCATATGTAAAGATGTATAAACATCATCTTTAACAAGATTTTCATTTAAAATAACAGCATCTTCATAGTTATAACCATTAAATGTCATGAAAGCAACTACAACATTCTTACCTAAAGCTAGTTCTCCCTTATCAGTACTTGGTCCATCAGCTATAACTTGACCACGTTTAACTTTATCACCATATCTTACGATTGGTCTGTGGTGTTGACAAGTACCAGCATTTGATAATTCAAAGTTAGCTAAATTATATATATCTTGTCCTTTAGCATTTTTAATAACGATTTTACGAGCATCAACATAATCAACAACACCATCAGCTTTAGAAACAATTACAGCTCCACTATCTTTAGCTGCAATATATTCAACACCCGTTCCAATATAAGGAGCTTCAGATTTTAAAAGTGGTACAGACTGACGTTGCATGTTAGCACCCATTAAGGCACGAGTTGCATCATCATGCTCTAAGAATGGAATACAACTTGTTGTAACAGCTACTACTTGTTGAGGTGAAACATCAACATAATCAACATTATCAGATTTAGCTAAGATATTTTCACCTTTATATCTTGCTGTTACTTGGTCTGGTACAATTCTATTATCATCATCAGTTTCAATTGTTGCTTGAGAAATAATGAATTCAGCCTCTTCATCAGCTGTTAAATATTCAACATCGTCAGTTAAAACACGATTTTTTACTTTACGATATGGAGTCATGATAAATCCATAATCGTCTACTTTAGCATAACTTGCTAAAGATGTAATAAGTCCAATATTTTGACCTTCAGGTGATTCAATCGGACAAATTCTTCCATAATGGCTAGCATTTACATCACGAACCTCAACACCAGCTCTATCTCTTGATAATCCACCTGGTCCAAGCGCAGATAAACGTCTCTTGTTAGTAAGTTCAGCAAGTGGGTTAGTTTGGTCCATGAATTGAGATAATTGGCTACTTCCAAAAAACTCTTTCATAGCAGCTGTAACTGGTCTTATATTAATTAATGTTTTAGGAGTTACTTCGTCCATTTCTTGAGTTGTCATACGTTCTCTTATAACTCTTTCCATACGAGCAACACCTATACGGAATTGATTTTGTAAAAGTTCACCAACTTGACGAATACGACGATTACCTAAATGGTCAATTTCGTCAAAGTTTCCAACTCCATGTAAAAGGTTTAAATAATAACTAACTGAAGCATATACATCTGATATAGTTAAACGTTTAACTTCAATATGATTATCATTTCCAATTACAATAAGTTTATTTTTCTTATTATTTGGTTCATATATTTTAATACTTTGAATACGTCCATAAGTATCTAAATCTGTATTAATTTTACTATCTACTAAATTATAGTCAGCCTCAAAAATACCCTTTAATTCTTCTAAAACTTCTTTAGTAATAAGAGTATCTTTAGCTACTTTAACTTCACCATCTATTTTAATATCTTCTGCTAATACTTGATTTAATAATCTATCACATACATTTAATTTACGATTAAATTTGTAACGACCAACACGAGCTAAATCATATCTAAACTCGTCAAAGAATTTAGTAATTAATTGGTTTTTAGAACTATCAAGAGTTGCAGGTTCACCTGGTCTTAATTTTTCATATATTTCAATTAAGGCTTCATCAGTATTTTTAGTGGAATCTTTAGCAATTGTATTTTCAATATAAGGGTCATGCCCAAATACTTTATAAATATCCTCATCACTTGATAATCCAAAAGCTCTTAAAAGTGTAGTAAGAGGTACCTTTCTTGTACGGTCAATTCTTACATATACAACATCTCTAGCATCAGTTTCAAATTCAAGCCAAGTTCCACGAGTTGGAATTATTTGAGATGTAATAACCTCACGACCGTTTTTATCAGTTTCTAAATTAAAATAAACACTTGGACTTCTTACTAATTGGCTAACAATTACACGTTCAGCCCCATTAATAATGAAAGTACCACTGTCAGTCATAATAGGCATATCACCTAAAAATATTTCTTGTTCCTTTACTTCTCCTGTTTCATGATTAAAAAGCCTAACTTCAACTTTTAAAGGAGCAGAATAGGTAGTTTCTCTATCACGACTTTCTTTTATTGAAAATCTAGGTTCATCAAAATGATAATCACCAAATTCAAGTGATAATGTACCTGAAAAATTTTCAACAGGAAATAAGTCTTCAAAAACTTCTTTTATACCAGTATCAACAAACCACTGATAACTCTTTTTTTGAATTTCTAATAAATCTTTTAATTCAAACGTATTTTTAATCCTTGAGAAGGACCTTCTTTGACGATAATCGCCACAATTGATAAGCTTATAAGCCATTAAATTTCACCCCTATACACTATTTTTTTCTATAACATATTAATAATTTATAATACGTCGCCAACTTATATTAATAACACAAATTGGAGCAATAGTCAACAAGATTTTAAGGTTTTTCTAAATGTTTTTTTATTTTACTTTTAAATTTGACAAAAATTAAATATTCTTTAAAGAAATTATATAAAAACCTTTATTTTTATTTAAAACTTCAACACGATATTTTAAGCTAAAATCTTTGATAAATGATTTAGCTCCTTGCTCTTTTCTAATAACAATTATTAAGGCCCCATTCTTATTTAAAACCTTAAGGGAATTATTTAAAAGTTCATAAAGTTTTTCTTTACCAACTCTAATTGGAGGATTAGAAATAATATAATCATACTTTTCATTAATATTTGAAAAGCCATCACTTTCTAAAACCTTTATATTAGAAGCTTTATTTTCTTTTATATTTAATTTAGCTAAATGAATAGCTCTTAAATTAACATCAGTCATTGTAACTTCTACATCTTTTAATTTAGAAATAACTATTCCAATTACTCCATATCCACAGCCAAGGTCTAATATATTTCCTTTTAAAGGAAGTTTTAAAACTGTATCAAGCAAAGTCTTAGTTCCAAAATCAAGTCCACCTTTAGAAAATACACCATTATCAGTTTTAAATATAAAATTCAGGTTATTAAAAGTTGTCTTATATTCTTTTATTTCACTTTTTAAATTAAGATTATTAGTAAAATAATGCTCCATATTTCACCTATCCTATTAACTATCTAAATAAAAGAAAAAGAAGTAACTACTTTCTTAAAATATATAGTTACTCCTTTCTTATCTCGTTATTTTACAATAATATTTTTTAAATTTCAAGTAATTTTTTAGTTTTTTAATTATTTTTCAAACTAATCTTAAAGGAAATCAATTAATTCTATATTATTAACATCATAACTTAATGATTTAATAATAGAATCTATTTCATATTCATCAAATGAAGCTTGTATTTCCTCTTTAGACCTAAAGAAAAGTCCTACTTGATAAATAAATATTTCTTTAATTGTACTTTTATCAAGACCAATGCCAATTAAATAATCTATTATATTTTGAACATTTTCTTGATTTAATTCTAAGTTTTCAATTATATATTGATAATTACTATCAACTATTTCCTTGATGTCATGATTAGATAAACCTATTTCTTTTAAATATTCCATTTTAATTACCTCCTACAAGACTTTTAATAGCTTCTTCTACTTTTAAATACTCATCACGTTTTATAACACTATTATAGGTTAAGGCAATTATTAAAGCATTCTCGTCACTTAAATTCTTAGTACTTAAGAAATTATATAAACGAATTGTCTTAATTCTTGAGAATACTAAATTATCAATTTGGTATCTCATATCGTCTAATTTATATTTACTATCTAATTTTTCAATTAAACCAGATGGAGTAATATTAAATTCTTGTAAATTTTTAATCTCCTCTATTAAACTTAGTAACTCACTTCTATCAATAAAGTTATATTCATTATCAAAATATAAACCTTTATAATCACTTGATAAAGTTAAGACATCAACTTTTGGATTAGCAATTTCTCCTGATAAAATTCCAGGTTTATTACCATAAATCTTACCACCATTTTCACTTTGATAACGAAGTTTCATTAAAGTATCACGACTCATATAGTTTAATTTATAAGGATTTTTAGTAATATATTCTACTCCATCAAATTCAGATTCACGACCTAAGAAGCCTTTTTCTCCTCCTTTA
The DNA here is from genome assembly GCA_947595345.1 of uncultured Bacilli bacterium. Taxonomy (GTDB): domain Bacteria; phylum Bacillota_I; class Bacilli_A; order RF39; family UBA660; genus RUG591. The sequence goes on from CANQEQ010000030.1 coordinate 10,737, forward strand.
GCCTCAATATATAAATCTAAATTCTCAAGAAGTCTTGTGTTATATAATAAATATTTAACATTATCATTATTTAACTCTAAACCATATCCAGATACTTCTTTATAATTTTTAAGTAATATTTCATTATTTAAGATTAATAATTCTTTATAATTATCAAATAAGTTACCTAAATTAATTTTATGTTCTTTAAAGAATTCTATGTTTTTAATAAATGATGTCATTACTTCAGTTTTAGTAAATACTAAAGGCATTGTATATAGTATTATTTCTATATTTTCCTTTAAATCATTACCTAAGTTATCTTTAATTGTTTTTATTAAATTTACTAATTCTTGTGCTTCTACTTTTACTACTTCAGGAAGGACATTTTTATGTTCTTTAACATCCTCTAATATATTATTATCTTTTAAAGTTTTTAAATTAGCTTCAACATTTTCTAATTTTAATTCATTTATATTAAAATCAGTTGGCTCTAATTCATATTTTCTTAAAGCTTCTTCTATCAAAGAACTTTGGTTTTGAGCCTCAGGCTCAGAAGGTTTTTCAATACTTTCAGATATTTTTTCAATTGGTGTAACTTTAATTTCATTTTCTAACTCTTTAGGTACTTCGGCTTCTTCACTTGGTACATTTATTTCAATAGGTGCTATTTCAACTGGCGATACTTGAATAGGAGGAAGTTCTGGTTCTTTTGGAGTTTCTTCTATCTCTTTAACTTCTTGCTCTTCTTTTTCCTCTTCTGGTTCAAATTTTTGTATATCTTCTTTTTCAGTTTCTATTTCTTTAGTTTCTTCTTCAAGAGGAACTTCTTCTTCTACTTCAGGTTCTAAAGTAGCAAGTTTTATTTCTTCTGTTTCTTTAGGTGCTGGTGTTGTTTTTACCTCATCATCTAATTCTTTTAATTTAGCATCAATTTTTCCTATAATGTCATTTAATTCTTGAGTTGTTGCTAAAGGTTCTTCTACTTTTTCCTCTAAAGATTTTACATCTTTTTCAAATGAAGGAAGAGGTATTTCTTCAAACTTCTCGTCAAATGCTTCTTCAGATTCAGGAGTAGAAACTTCTTCTTTTGTTTCTTCTATATCCTTATTATCATATATATTAATTGGTTCATAATGGAACTCAGGTACATTTATTTCTTTTAAAGAGAAATCGTCTTCAATTGGTGTTTCTATTGGAGTTTGATTTGAAGTATAAATATCAGCATTATACTTAAGTAAAAATTCAAATATACCTATTTTTTCTTCAAGAGAAACATTAGCAAAGTCAAGTGTTTCAACTATTTCACCTATCTCAGTTACATATAAATTATCATCAATTTTAGATATAATTGTTTGATAATCTTTTAGACTATTAGTTAAATTAGTCATATTAACTTCTGGTAGTTTATTTTTACTTTCATTAAGATTTGCTATAACATCTTCTAAACTTGATTTTTTATTAATCATTTCTCCAATAAAAGTTTTAATAGCATTTTCTTGTTCAGTTGTAAGCTCTAGACTAATTCCTTGTTTAATACCTTCTATAATATACATTATACCTTGGTAATTACAAGTTTTGTCACTGAAAATATCACTGACATTTGGTGAAATCATAGTTAAAACTTTTTCAAACTCTTCTCGTGGTAAATCAGCAAAATTTAAAATTTCACCACCTTTGAAAATAGCAATTTTTTCTTCTATGTAATTTAAGTCTTTTGTATTCTTTTCAAGTTCAGCATTAAGATAGTTCAAATTATCAATATTTCTATTAATTGCATCTATTCTAATTTTTAATATATTAAGTAATTTATCTTGCATCTTTGTCCTCCATTTCAATATCTAATGTATTTAAGTCAATTGTTAAAACCAAATCTTCGGGTTTTATATTTCTTAAGATATTATCTCGTTCTGTATTATCTAGACTTAATTTATTTCTATTAAGTAAGGTTCTAGTTATTAATTTATCATTTTTATTTAAGAAAGTTTTTAAATTCTCTCCTTTATCCATAACACCAAGTACTAAAACATAACCATTATCTAAATAAGTATATACCGTTTTTACAACAAATTCTTTCTTTATATATAAATAAGTTCCGTTATAAGGATAGTCAGGGATTTGTAAATCTCGCTCTGATTCAATATCTAATAAGTTTTTAAGGATAGGGCTTTTGTATTCTATACTTGTTGTATCAAGATAATGTTTAACTAAGGATTCTCCATTATCTTCCATGAATATTAATTTTTTAGTATCTTCTAGTTTAAATGAAGCTTTTTGTTTTCTAAATTCTTTTTCATAACCAAGTAGTTTTTGATATTCTAAATAGTATTTTAATAATCCATCATACTCAGCTTCTTCAAATGTTCTACTTATTTTATTAATCAAATATTTTCTCTTTTTAAGAAGTACATTTTGATTTAATTTACCGTCTTTAATTATATTTTCATTTACTTTTTCAAGTTTTAATGTGTTATCAATTAAGTTTCTATTATCTTCAAGCATATCTTTTATTTGATTTAAGTTTATGTTATTAGCTAATATTTTATCAAGACTACTGCCTTTATTAATAACTTTTACATTACAATTATTAATAAATACTAAAATATCATATCTATCTTTTAAATCAATTTCAGCTAAATCTAAAAAAGTTAAAAACTCTTCAGCATCTTCTATAAAGATACTTTCTTTTTTTAGAAGTAGATAATATTTGCTTAAGATTTCTTCAGTTTTTAAATTATCACTTTTAACTGTATATTCTTCTTTTATTTTTTCATATAGACTATACAAATATTTAAACAAAGACTCCATATACAAGATTGAATCTTTGAACTGAGGTAACTCCTGCATATTTTTATCGCGATTTTTTAGCAAATATCTAGAAGTTTTATATTTATTTATTAGATTTTTGGTATTGCGTCCATGAATTTTTATACATCTAATTATAAATTCTTGGTCGTAGTAATCTAATATTTCTAAATATGATTTTTTTCCTAGTTCTATAATCTCACTGATAGTTTTATAAACTTCACTTAGAGATTTTATCTCAATCCGATTTTCTTGTATCTTAGATATTCTAGGTTCTATATTTGCAAGTAGTCTTAGAACGCTATCATTCACTAGACACCACTATCCCTTATTATATAATCTATCTTACCATAAACTTTGCTTTTAATCAATGAATTTTTAAAAACTTAATGAATTATTTTTAAGATTAATTTAGAATACTTGATATACTTGGAATTTGAAAATATTTTTTTAGTATTCTTTTTAAATTTTAAAATTATGTAGCATATAATTTAAAAGGGGGAATTATGGCCATAATAAAATATACTGAAAAAGAATTGGACTTATTAGCTAGACTTATGCGAGCTGAAGCAGTAGGGGAGGGAAGCCTTGGAATGCTAATGGTTGGAAATGTTGTTGTTAACCGTGCCATAGCTAATTGTTTAACTTTTAAAAATTATAACACCATTTATGATGTAATATACCAATCTCCAGGAGGCTTTGGAGGAGTTAATAGTAATCTTTTTTATTCTAGTGCTACTACCTTAGAAAAAAAGTTAGCTAAACGTGTTTTAAATGGTGAATATTATTATCCAGCTACTAATGCTCTTTGGTTTTATGCTCCAAGTGGTAATCAAAATTGTGTTTCATATTGGTATGACCAAAGATTAAGTGGTCGTTATAAAAATCATTGTTTCTATGAACCTTATCCTGGAGTTTGTCCGGAACTTCATTAAAAAACTCTCTTACTTTTAGTAAAAGAGCTTTTCTTTTAATTTAATTTTAATATCTTTTATATTCTTCTTTTTGATATTTACTTAAATCAATGTTTTCTTTTTGAGCGATTTCTAATAATTCTTCATTACTTGCAGTTTCTACTCTTGTTAAATCCATAATAGCTACGGGAAAGAAAGACATAGCTGAACCATAATTGTCTTCTAAATCTTTTCTTAATTTAGAAAAATCTATATCTTCTATGTTCATACTTAAATCTCCTATTTTCCTTTATTCTTATTATTGTAAGTTTCAAATGCTTTTAATATTTCAACAGGAAGTGCAAATATAACTGTATTAGATTGGTCACTACTTAAATCATTAAGTGTTTCAAGTGTTCTTAAATGAACAGCAATTGGATTTTCACTTAACTTAGCTGCTGCTTCAGATAAATTATTACTTGCTTCAACTTCACCTTTTGCTTTTGTAATAACGGCTTGTTTTTCTCTTTCAGCTTCAGCAACACGAGCAATAACTCGTTTCATTTCTTCTGGTAATGATACATCTTTAAGTTCTACGTTTTCAACCTTTATTCCCCAAGGGTCAGTTGCTTTATCTATTATTTCACATATTTTATGAGAAATAATATCACGTTTTGATAAAAGTTCGTCTAAGCTAACTTCACCAACAGCATTACGCATAGTTGTTTGAGCAAGTTGACTTACGGCATAATAGAAATTCTCAACTTCAAGAATTGCTTTAGAAGCATCAAATATCTTATAGTAAATAACGGCATTAATACGAATAGATACATTATCTCTTGTAATTGCTTCTTGCTCAGGAACATCAACAGCTTTAGTTCTAATATCAACCTTTTTATATGATTGAATAATTGGTAGAATTATATTCCAACCTGGTTTTAAAACTTTACTATATTTTCCGAACATAAACTTAACACCACGTTCATACTCATCAACTTGACGAATTGAACAAAGTATTATAAATATAATAACTCCAACTGCAATACCTACATATATCATAACAAAACTCCTTTCAGTAAGGTTATTATATCATATTATTATTTTTTTGTATATATAACAACAAATAGCACACTTTTTAGGTTTGTATAATTGTAAATGATGTGAGACTAAAAAAGTAAAAAAACAAAAACAATATGATATAGTAAAAATGTTAAAAGA
>CANQEQ010000031.1 GCA_947595345.1 uncultured Bacilli bacterium
TTTGGGTACTAATTTCCCATCATATAATGTTAAATCACTTTCTTCATAATAGTTTAATTCATTTTTATTTTGTAAATCTGTCATACCTTTACCTCCCTATTTCTAAAATTACAAAAATTTAATTTTCATGTTATTTTTTTAATTATTATTTTTTCTATTTTTCCATTTTTTATTTGGACTTTTTCTTACATTTTTATAGTATCTCCTTCCTAAGAGTTTTTTTACCCTCCAATTATAATATACTCGGTTTTTATCCAAAAATTTTTAAGTTGCTAAAACTTTTTTAATTTTTTTTACATATTTTTATAAAAAAAGCATAAACTAGTATTCTCTAATTTATACTTTATTTCTATTTTATATTTAAAATAACTTCAGACTAATTACTTAGAATACTCTTTAAGTAAATTTTTCTTTTTTTCTTGATTAGCTATTATTTCCTCTTTTAATTTTTTTATTTCTTGTTTATTAATTTCTTGTTTTTTTCTTTGAAACCAAAAATATTTTTTATGTTCTAATTCTTCTAATTTTATCTTTTGAAGTTTTATTTCCATTTCTAAAAAATCAAGAGAATAAGATTTTAGCGTATTTAATTCTTGCTTAGTTAAATTCAATAATTTTTCATATGAAAAATCTTTATCTTGCATAAGAACCCCCATAATTTAATTTTCTTAAGAAGAAAAAAAGAAACTTTACTTAATTAAGAAAGTTTCTCTTTTATTGTCCCTCATAAATAATAAATTAGTCTTATTTGCTACTATCAGTTATATTTATTTTTTATAAAACAATGGCAATTAAATTTCCACTACCCCGATTAACTATCTTAGTCAATGTTTGTTGTAGTTTAAACCGAATATTTTCAGGCATTAAATTAATTTTAGATTGAATTCCCTCTTGAACAATTACATCAAGACTTCGGCCAAAGATTTCACTTTTCCATATATTACTTGGATTAGTTTCATAATCTTTCATTAAATGATTTATAAGTTCTCTACTTTGAATTTCTGAACCAATTATAGGTTCAAATGTTGAATTAACATCAACTCTTATCATGTGAATAGATGGAGCTGTTGCTTTTAATTTTACACCAAACCGAGTACCTTGTTTAGTAATTTCAGGTGTTGTTAATTTCATATCATTTAAAGTTGGAGTCGCTACTCCATATCCTGTTTGTTTAACCATTTTAAGGGCATATTTTATTTGGTCATATTCAAGTTTAGCTGTACTATAATCTTGGAATAATTTTAATAAATCTTTTTTGTTAGTAATATCTATATTTATTATTTCATGTAAAACTTTATTATATAAATCAAGTGGAGCTTCTAAAGTTACCACGACTTCTCCTAAATCTGGTCTAATATCCGATAAATAAGCTTTTTCTATTTCAGGTATTTCAGTAAAATGACTAGTTATATTATCTACATCTCTTAATTTATCTATTTCTACAACACTTTCTCTAATTTTATCAATATATAGCTTTTTAACAGGATGATTAGGATTTAAAATAGCTATCCAGTCTGGTAGTTTTACTTTAACTTCTAAAATTGGAAATTCATATAAAGCTTCTCTTAAAATATCATACATATCATGCTCAGTCATATCTTCAATTGATAAAGGAATAACCGGAACCTCGTATTTTTCTTTTAATTCGTCTTTTATTTTAACAGTTTCAGGATATGTTGGGTGAGTTGAATTTAATAAAACTATAAATGGTTTATTTAAACTTTTAAGTTCCGTGATTACTCTTTCCTCAGCCCCTAGATAATCATTTCTTTCAAAATCCCCAATTGAGCCATCAGTTGTAACAACAATTCCAATAGTTGAATGTTCTTTAATTACTTTTTCAGTTCCAATTTCAGCTGCTTCACTAAATGGTATCATATCGTCATACCAAGGTGTCTTTACCATTCGAGGACCACTCTCGTCTTCTATTCCTTTAGCATTTTCTATTATATAACCGACACAATCAATTAATCGTATTTTACAAGAAAAATCATCAATATTAATTGATACAGCATTATTAGGAACAAATTTAGGTTCAGTTGTCATAACTGTTTTTCCAGCTGCACTTTGAGGAATTTCGTCTAAACATCGTTTCTTTTCATACTCATCTTCTATATTAGGAACAATTAAAGTTTCAACAACTTTTTTAATAAAGGTACTCTTACCTGTTCTTACACCACCTACTACTCCAAGATATATATCTCCCCCCGACCTCATAGCTATATTTTTTATAATTTCAATTTTGTCCATAAACACTTCCCTTTCTTACTCACTAAAGAATATGTTATTACTTTTAGCTTAGAACTATTTTTTAAGTTATAAATAAAAAAAGTTACCAAATATAAGATAACTTAATTTATTTATTATTTTTTTATTTTATTACAGTTTTATAGACTAATTCTTTAACTCTTTCTTCTTGTTCTAAATAAAAACTTTTGGAAGAATTTGGTATTAATATTTCAAAATTCTTTTCTATTTCCTTAAACATTTTAGAAAGATTTATAGTTAATAACTTAGAAAATAACTCTTGAAATTCTTTGTCATTTTTTAAATATTCTAAAGTCCTTTTATCAGTTATATCCATAACTGCCAACGAATTATCATAAGAATAATAATCACTTTTATAAGAAAAAGACCATTCATAATCAAATAAAGGTGCAAGGCTTATAGAGTTACTTCCTACCTCAAATAATAAATTATCGCCTCTTCTATCATTTTCTCCTGTAAAAAAATCTCTTACAAATAACTTTTTTAAAGATAAAATAAAATCTTTATTAGTATTATTTTCCTTAAAATATTTATTAAAGATTTCTAAATTACTTAAAAATGGCATTAAAGGATAAGTATTAAACCCTAAATCATGAACACTTTTATAACTATATTTAGGATTACAAAAATTAAGTGATGTAATCCCTAAACTTGGTTCACTATTAGAATGTATAACTTTAGCTAAAGAATAATTTACTGTTTTTAAATCAAAATAATTAGATATATATTCGCCTATTATTTCATTTAAAGCTTCCAAAGGTGGCAAATCTTTAAAAAAATAAACTAAACCATTTTTATAATACCAATTACCGTTATATAAATATAAACATCTTTTATTAATACCAGTTGATTTACTTAAACTATTAATATAATAGTCTACCTCTAAATCATTAGAATTAACATCTAAAAGTCTATCATAAAGTTCTAAAAATTTTGTTTTTTCTGTAAATAAACTTAAAAGCTCTAAACTCATTTTTAAGAAACCTCATACATTTTACCATTAAATTCTTTCATTAAAACTAATCTTTTAACGGCACCTTTATACTCATTTTCATTTCTATTACTATAATATTCTAGTAATAATTCTAATTTTCTTAATTCTGTTTCTTTTACTTCTCTTTGATAATTTATAACTAGAAGTATTTGATATAATACCTCTAATTTCTTTTCTATTAATTTATCCATAACTCACCTTTTGACTAGATATTATACTATTGTTTTACTTTAAATGCAAATTATTTATTTGAAAGTATATTTTATATGAAGCTTATCACAAAAAAGACTAATCTCTTTTTTTAAATTCATAAAATAAGTATTATCATTAAATAAATAAATTTTAGCATATTCTAAATAATATTCAGGATATTTCTCATTTATATATTTTAAAACTTTCTTTTTAACTGGTGTACTTTTTAAATTTAAAAATTCAAATATATATTCCGTTGCCTCATCAAGTGTTTTTAAAATTATTTCTTTATAATCAGTTAAAAAAGGAAAAATTGGTGAAATAGCAACAATTACTTTTATTTTATTTTCAGCTAACTTTTTTATAGTTTCTAAACGACTTTTAATTGGACTACAAGACTCAATTCCTCTTGAGAATTCTTGATTTAAAGTATTTAAAGAAATTATAACCTTTACATCATACATCTTTTTTAGTAAATCAATATCTCTTAAAATTAAACTATTCTTAGTTTCTATCCTTAAAGAAAATTTAAAATTAACTAATTGTTTTAAAATATTTCTAGTTATTTCATATTTTTCTTCATATAAATTATAGCAGTCAGTAGAAGATGACATCAAATAACTTTTGCCTTCAACACTCATTTTTTTAAGCTTATAATTTGTCTTTTTAACATCTAAAAATGTTCCCCACTCTTCTTTATACCCTTTTAAATTTCTTAAAAAAGAAGCATAACAATACAAGCAGGCGTTAGGGCAGCCCACATAAGGATTTATAACAAAATCAACGCCAAAAACTTTAGATTTTGCAATAAATCTATTTACATTTACCTCTCTAATTTTCATAACTAACCTCATTTTAATTATAACAAATTTTTAAGGTTTTAAGTAAAAAAATAATAAAAAAAAAGCTTTTATTTAGTTTGACTCTTAGTTTTCTCGTATTCTTCAATATCTGTTAATTCTAAATTATATCTATTATATAAGAATAAAATCATGTCAAAGTAAACTTTAATTGCTTCTTCTTCCTTATGATTTTTTATATTTTCTAAAGCTTCTTTTAAGTAAGTATTTCTAAGATAAACACATAAAGATACAGAATTCTTATCATTAACTAAAGAATTTGCAAGACTTGGTCCGTAAGTTTCATATAAACTTGCTTCATTATTTAAAGTTAAATCCTCTCTTAAAATTTCAATTAAAGCTTTTAATTCTTTAAATAAATTATCAGTTTGACTCATTCCTAAAACTTCATAAATAGCTGTTAAAACATAATAGAAACGAGAACCAGTTATAAGTTTATAAATATAAGCATAATCACGACCATATTTAGGGTCAGCTGATTTTTCTTTACAACAACTTCTAACCTCCGTTAATTTACACCAACCTTTAGAACATCTATATTTAGAACCTAAAAAGCTAGATTGAACTGTAAATTCATCTAATCTTTCACATAAAGCACAACATTTTCCATATCTTCTTTGGATTTCTTCTTTAGCTCTTACACTTTTATCAAAATCATTTGCCATAATATTCCCCCATAAATCGTTACATATTATAACATATTCTAATAAAAAATGCAATTTTAATTAACATATTTATCATTTATCCAATCAATTCCTAAAATATTAAACTTATTTTTAAATAAATGATATATTTCAAAAAGTAAATATTCATACTCTTCACTTTTTAAAGTTATATTTAATATTTCCTTCTCTTCTAATCTTTCATTTATAATTAAATCAAAGTAATCAAAATAATAACTTGGAAATAGCATTCTAATATAAAAATATAAACTATCATTGTAAGTCATTTTAATTCTTTTTAAATAATTAATAATTTCTAAAGTAGATAATTTATTCTCAAAAAAACAAGATTTAAAATATTCAGCTAAGTCTCTAATTCTATAATCAATTACTAAATTTAAAGGATTATAAAAATCTACTTTTTTAGTATTTTCTAAAGCTCTATTATGAGAAATACTTACTAAATCATTAAAAGGTTTAAATAAATTTAGATAAGTAAGGGCATTTTCTGTTAATCCTATATAGTAATAAATAGTATTATATAAAATTTTGTATTTATGCATTATATGTTCAATAGTATATTCTATATTATCTATTTTATATGACCAAAGGAAATACCAATTACATCTATTTAAAATATTCAAATTACTAATTCGTCTTGAAAAATCTAGTATATCTTTAACTGTAATTAAAGTTTTTTCACTTATTTCTAATAATACTAAAACATAATAATGATTTTTATATAGTGTTCTTATATTTCTATCTTTATTTATAATAATTTTATTTATCTTATAATTATTATTTATCATATATATATTCAAATTAAAAAGAAGTTCTAACTCTTCTAAACTTTTATCAACTCTATAAAAGGCAAATTCTTGGTCAAGATATTTAAAATAGTAATTATGATTTAACATAGTAATTTTATCAACAATCATATAATAATAAAAACTTAGTAAATCTTTCATATAATCACCTATTTAAGTTTATGAAATACTTTGATAGATATTTGACAAGTTTAAAAATTTAAGTTAATATATTACCCCGTGATTATTATGAATATATTAAATTATTTAGAATTTTTATTTAATCATCTTAAATTAATAGATGATGACACTTTAAAAGAAAAAGCTATATTTGAGTCTTTATGTAATATTTCTTATGATAAGAAAATAACACCTGATAATTACTTAGATGTTGCTAATCTTAATTTTACCTTTGATATGTCTAAAAATTGGTTATACGATAGAAAAAATTATGAAAATAGCCATGCTTATGCTAAAATTTATGTTCCTATTAAATCAGATTATTTTTATCAAGCTTTGAGAGAATTTACTAATATAATTGAAGAAATTAGAAACTTAAATATTGGTCTTGGGCAATCAAAATTTAGAGTAACCCCGGCTAATGATGCTGTTATTTTAAGACTTCAAAGTGAAAGAGCTTTACTTAAAGCTTTAGAACTAATAGAAAATAATCCTCTAATTAAAAGGAGTATAGATAAACCTAATCTTTTTATTCCAAATATAAATGGTCTTGGTATTACAAGTGATTTTGGAGGTTCTTACTTACTTATTGTAGAAATTCTTTTAACAAATTATTTAAAAGAATGTTTAAAAAATGAAGAAAGACCTACTTTAAAAAGTTTTATAAACTTTATAGAAAATACAGATTTTACTAAGAATTTACTTATTTTTAAGATGTGTGATTATGATATTGACCTTATGTATGACTATAAAGAAACTTTAATTGGGAAAACTTTAATGGAAGATGACAAAAAATTAATTAAAAGCTTTTTTAAATAAAAACAACTTGAACTAAAAATAAAATTGGGTTAATATATTAAAGAAAGGAAAAATTAAAATGCAAGAGACTAAAGAAATTAAAGAAAAAATTGAAAACGTTTTAAATAAATTAAGACCATATATTATAGAAGATGGTGGCGATATTGAATTTGTTAAATATCAAGATGGTATTTGTTATCTTAAATTTTTAGGTCATTGTGCTACTTGTCCTATGAAACTTATGACTTTAAATGAAATGTTTAAAGATAGTTTAATAAATGAAATACCTGAAGTAGTTGATGTAGAATTAGTTAGAGAAGATTAAATTTTTAAATAAATTTTTAATCTTTTTTTCTTGGTTTTTATATGATAAAATATAATTGGTGATTTTATGTTAGAAAGAATTAAAAAAATATTTTTATTTATATCTTTATTTCTTTTATTTTTACTTAGTGATTTAATTTACTTAGTACCTTTTAAATTATTAAATATTAATTATGATAAATTAAATTATAATTTACAAGTATTATGTTCTTTAACAGCCTCTTTAATTGTATCCTTAATAATTGTTTTAGTTTACAGAAAATATTTAAAAAAATGCTTTAAAGATTATACTAGAAACTTTAGTAAATATTTTGATATAGGAATGAAATCTTGGTTTGTAGGATTAGCTTTAATGTGCTTCTTTAATGTCCTAATTTCCCTTTTAACACCAGTTCATGATGCTAACAATGAAGTTTTAGTTCAAAATATGTTAAAAGAAGCGCCTCTTTTAAGTTTTATAAGTGCCTCTTTAATTGCACCTTTTGAAGAAGAAATGTTATTTAGAAAATCATTTGGAGATATTTTTAAAAATAAATATGTTATGATTTTAGCAAGTGGTTTTCTATTTGGCTTTTTACATGTTATTTTTAGTTTAAAAACTCCTTGGGATTTATTATATATAATTCCTTATGGTTCCCTTGGAGGAGCATTTGCTTATTCACTTAGAAAGACCAACAATATCTTCTTACCGATTACTTTCCATATGCTCCATAATGGAATTTTAACTTTAACATATATCTTTTTAACGGTGATTTAATGGAAACAAGAGAAGAAAAGAATAAAAAAATTCAACAAGAAATAATAAGGGAAGAGAGAACTAAAAAAGCTAAACATATTATTAAAATTGTAAGTAGCATTTTAATAACAATATTTTTAATTTTAGGCTATGGAATTTTTATTGGAGCTAAATATGTTATGGTGAATGAACATAAAGTTGTGTCACATACTCTACCTAATAGTTTTAATGGTCTTAAAGTAGTTCAAATAAGTGATTTATTATATAATAGTTTTAATAAGAAAGATTTAGATAATTTAAAAAATAAAGTTAATGAATTAAATCCTGATATAATTGTTTTTACAGGTAATATGATTAAAAAAAATTATGTTTTAACTAAAGAAGATATAAAAATATTAGAAGATTTCTTTTTAAATTTGAATGCTAAAATCAAAAAATTTGCAACGATTGGAGAGTTTGATGATGATAGTTTCTATCTTATAATGGAAACTTCTAACTTTACTGTTTTAAGTAATTCCGAAGAACTTTTATATAATAAAGATATAGAACCAATTAGAATTATTGGAATTGATACTAATAAAATAAATTTAACTCTTAAAGATAATCCTTATTATTCTATTTGTCTTTTAAGTAATCCAGATAAAATAAAAGAAATTAAAAAAAATGTTAATTGTAATTTAGCTATTTCAGGAAGTACTTTAGGAGGAGAAATTAGAATTCCGTTTACTGAAGAAGGTATATTTGATAATCATGAATATTACAAAAGTTATTATAAAATAGATAATACTAAATTATTTGTTTCTAATGGAATTGGTAATAACTTAAATATTAGACTTTTCAATAGACCTAGCCTTAATTTTTTTAGAATTAACAAATACTAAACTAGTTTAAGCTAGTTTTTTTAATTAATCGTATTTTTTTTAGTATTTTTATTTTCAAAACTAAAAAAGTATAGTATAATATTTATATTAGAATAAAGAGGTGGCATATGGTAGAGTATGATTTTAAAAACGACGAAATAGCCAATATTGCAAATAATATGATTATCTATGCTGTTAGTAAACGTGCCAGCGATATTCACTTTGACCCTTGTGAACAAGGAATGAAGGTTCGTTTAAGAATTGATGGCGTTTTACAAGACCATACTATTGTTCCCCTTGCCTATCAAAAAAATCTAACAACAAGATTAAAACTTATTTCTAATATGAATATAACTGAATCTAGATTACCTCAAGATGGTGCTATAAAAGATACCATTAATGGAATTGCTCTTGATATGCGTGTTTCTTCTTTAAATACTAATTTAGGTGAAAAAATAGTTATTCGTATTCTTGACTATACTAAAAGTACTGAAGGTTTGGAGTCTTTAGGATTTACGAAAAAAAATCTTGTTAAAATTAAAAAAATGATTGAAGTTCCTAATGGAATAATTTTAGTAACTGGTGCTACTGGTACTGGTAAAAGTACAACGGTTTATACAATGCTTCAATACTTAAATAAAGAAGAAACTAATATAATTACAGTTGAAGACCCAATAGAAATGAATATTGAAGGAATAAACCAAGTTCAAGTTAATAGTGAAATTGGTCTTACCTTTGGAAGAGTTTTACGTAGTATTTTAAGACAAGACCCTAATATTATATTAATTGGAGAAATTCGTGATTCAGAAACTGCTCAAATTGCTGTACGTGCTTCAATTACCGGACACTTAGTTTTTTCAACTGTCCATACTAATAATTCCTTATCAACTATTGAACGTCTTTTAGATATGAATGTTGAAAGATACCTTTTATCAAGTGCCTTAACAGGAATTGTCTCTCAAAAATTAGCTCGTCGTCTTTGTCCTCATTGTAGAAAAAAACGTCCAACTACAAGATATGAAAAAGCTGTATTTAAAGAAATACTTAATAAAGATGTTTTAGAAATTGAAGATGTAAATGGTCATTGTGATAATTGCCGAAATGGATATTATGGAAGAATTGCTATTCAAGAAGTTTTATTAATAAATGATGACATAAGAAATGCTATAAATGATAATACAATATCAAGAGAAAAATTAAGAGAACTTGTTTATACAAGTGATGTTACTACTCTATTACAAGATGGCTTAGAAAAAGTTTTAGAAGGTATAACAACCTTTGAAGAAATTTATAAAAATGTAGCTATTGATAATGAACTTGACGATAAATATAGTACCGAAATTGACTATGAACAAGAACTTGATGATTTAAACAGTGGTACAGAGGTTATTGGAGATGAACCTAAAGAGCTAGAAACTAATGCTTCTAACAAGACTTCTCCATTTGAAGATACCGAAATTATGGATATTATAGAAGAACCCACTTTAACTAAGAATAAAAATAATGAAACAGTTGATTTAATTTAACTGTTTTTATTTGTCTTTAACTACATTTCCTAAATAATATTCTGGGACTAAACCTTGAATAATTTTTACAGTAATTGGTACTAAAACTTTTACTTCTATTTCTTCACTTTTTAAAGGTAAAATCATTCTAATAGAAGAATTTATATTAATAGAAACTTCAACTAAAGAGTTATTTATTCCATATTCAGTAACTTTAGTTTCAATACTTGGATTTACTAAACTTACAAATTCCATAGAAATTGGAATTTTAGGACCTAAATTATTTAAAAAAGTTGTATTAAAAATAGAACCACTTGGAATATTAAAAGTGTTTTCATTGATATTAAATTTAGCTAAAGTTTCTTTATCTTTCCTACTAACTAATTTTAAATTATCTTCAATTTTTAATGAAATATTAGAAATAATTTTATTTAAAACAACCGGGTCAAAGTCTATCATAGTAATATTAGTATTTTGATTACTTTTTACAATAAATAAATTTTCAAATTCTAAATTATTTGTAACATCTTCATTAATTGATTTAGTTATGACATTGGTTATTAAACTTTTTAAAGAACCTTTAGCATAATTCATATAAATAGGCATTATTTTATTACTTAAAAATATTAAAATTAGAAAGGTAATTATAGCTATTATAATAATTATACTAATTAACTTTAAAAATTTCTTTTTCATACTAATAAAATTATATAAATTTAATTTACAAATTATGTTTTTTTTGTTATACTTATATTTAGAATAGAGGTGTACGTACATGAAAGTTGAAGATATGATTTTAGATATATTTAAAACTGAACAATTAAATTTAAAAGATTTAGCATTAATCCTTGATATTATTAATAAAACAAGTGAAACTAAAACAGATGAAGTTGAGGTGATTTGAATGGAAAATTTACGTTTACAAATAATTAATACTTTAATTACTCTTTTAAAGCCTCTTGAAGCTTCTTATAAGGAAGTAACTGATATTATAAATGATTTATCTTTTAATAAAACTGAAAGTTTAATGAATTTTATAAATACTTACTATGGAACTATACCTTATAATGCTAAAGTTATGGAACTAGCTACTACCCTAACTAATCAAGGATTACTTAAAAATGAGATAAAAGAACTAGAAAGCTCTAATAATGCACCTGCTACTAATGTAGAGACTACTATAGAAACTAAGGAAGTTACAAATGATAGCTTAAATCCTGTTCAAGAAAGTACACCAATTAACCCAGTAGAAACTAATACTAAAACATATAAATTAATAACTAATAGACCTTTAAATGTTAAAAATAATGACTTTTTAAATATTCAAACTAATACTAAAGAAAAATTTAAAGATATACCTTTTTCTCAAATTGATGATATGAATTGTTATTTAATTGATACTCTACCTCTTGTAAAACCTCAAGAAGAAGAGCCTAAAGAAGAAATTATGGAAATTCAACCTACTGAAACTGAAGATACTTCAAATCCTCAAAATGTTGAAGAAGAAATGCCAAGTGAATTCAATATGACTTTAACTACTGAGCCAATTGATAATTCTATTTCTAAAGTCCTAGAAGTAACCCCAAGTAATGGTATTCCAATTGCTGGTAATGCTTTAAATATTGAAACTCCAAGTGTACCTGATATGGAAGATACTCCTAATGAAACTAAAGAAGTAGAACCTAAAGTTGAATTTGAACCATTTGAAGTAACATCACTTCATAGTTTATCAAAGCTTAATGCTAATATAGATAATCAAGTAGATAATAATTTGAATAATCCTAATGATAATGATATGACCTTTAAAGATACTAACTTTAAAGAAAATCCACCTATTGAAGAAGAATATAAAGAACCTGAAAGTGTACCTTTAGATGTTCAACCATATAACTTTAGTGAAGAAGAAAAAACTATAAATCAAATCTTTGAAGAAGCTAAAAACTCTCGTGATAAAGAAGAAATTGAAGCTACAATAAATGAACTTGAAGAAGAAAAAAGAAAGTTAGAAGAAGAAAAAGAACGTTTAAAAGAATTAAATCTTGAAAAAGAACGAGAACTTGAAAGACAAAAAGAAAAAGATTTAGAAAATGATAAAATCATAGAAGAAGAAAGAAAAAGAAAAGAAAGAGAACATGCAGAGGAACTTGCAAGAAGAGATGAGATACTTCGTAAAAAAATCCTTGATGCTCAACTTAGTTATATAGATAATGCTAGTAAATTTATTAAAGATTTAGAAACTAAAAGTGAACCTGAAATTTATGAAAGCTTATATAATTTATATAGAATTGATTATATCTATCATTGTCTTTCAAATTCAAGTACTGAAACTTTAAATCGTTTCCTTAATTATTTGAATAATAGAATGAATAATGAAAAAGCATATATTAGTATTTATATGGAACAAGCTATTAAAAAAGTTTTAGGAACAAGAGCTTATCAAGAAGAAAATAAAAAAATTGCTTAGAGATACCTAGTATCTCTTTTTTATTTAGTAAAAAAAGCATAAGTTATTTTTTATTCTAACTTATGCTTTTATTCTATTTTCTATTTTCTTTTATTATTTTATTCTTATTTATTCTCTTTCATTACCTTAATTAATTAGCTAACTTTACTGTATATGGGTCATCCATTGTTCCATTTCCACTTGATAAAAGAACATCTGATTTAAGATTAATTACTGCACGAAGACCAATCGAACCAGCCACCCAATAGCCGTAAAACTCACCAGCCTCGCCAACCCTAAACAAGCTAGCCATAGCGCTCCACGAATAGAAGGGAAAAGATGACATAGTCCAATAATAGGCTCCGGTTCTTAGATAGTATCTTTCATTTTTAGTGTTATATACCCCCCCTGCTAATGTAACTTCGTCGGCTGTAATTAAACCGATTGGTTTGTCTAATTTTTTATTTCCTTTACCTTCACTACCCTTTGCACTGAATAAGTCAGCTGTATTTGGACATACAAGGCTAGCTGATTTCTTATTTACATTACGGTCATATGCACCATAGTAAGTATCTGGCATTAAAGAGAAACCATCACCGTTGCCACCTTGTGAAGATAAACTTCTATCGTTACAGAAAGTACCTCCTGTATTTATATATTTATCAGCTGTTTTACCAGCTTCAGTTGCAGTTGCTAATTTAGTTGTATACCAATTTTCAAGTTGAGTTTTAGCATTACTACTTGCTGTATCAAGTCTTGTATTGGCATAGCTAGTTGAACCATAAGAATAGTAATATGCTTGAATACTTGTTGCTGAATTAAATTTAACAACTTCAATTAGAAATTGACAAGTTCCATCTTGCTCTGTTGACTTACAAGTATACTTATAACCTTCAGCAAATTTTCCTGCTGTATTATATTCAGCAAATGTTCCTGAATAATCAGCATCTGTTAGTTTAAATGTTTTAGCACCGGCATCAGTTATATAACCTGTACCAAAATAATATTTAGTATTAGCAACTATATCTGAATAATTTGCTTCTTTACTTTTAACTGGAGTTTCAGAGAAATTTTCTCCGTACATATATCCAACATAAGTTGGGTCTGCATATCTTGTATTGTATGCAACTCCTCCACCAGTTACACTTGATGCTTCCATACCGGTTGAACTCGGACTAGTTCCGTTATATAAAAGTCTAACACTTCCATCTCCGTTTACACGAATAACTTTCCAATAGAAACCAGCAAATTTTACATTGTTATTTTGCACGTCGCCACGATAGTAGAATGTATCTCCATCATTATCAGTTGTTTTATAAAGTCCAACTTCTGAACCAATTGTATTGGCTATTTGGTAGGTTCTACTACCGGCTGTTTTAATTGTATTTCCTTCCATTGAGGTTATGTGATACACAGTAGTACAAGTTGTTATTCCATAATTTGTCGTACCACAAGTCCATTTTCCTTGCATTGCACTTGATAAACTTGCATTATTTACTACATTTCCTGTAATTGTAAATATACCAGTTGATGTATCAAATGTTACACTATCACCATAAGTAAATAAATGACCTGCTGAATTAGGAACTGATGCATTTGGCTTTTCCTCTGTTGCTACATAAGTTATGACTGGTGCTGTTTTACTTAAAGTTGGTGCACCTTTATCTCCTATTGCTTTCTTAGCTTCTGATACATCACTACTTAATTGGTCAGATACTATTAGACAATCTGCAAAGTTTGTAAAACCATTGTTTTTACAATAATCATTTACTCCTTTTATATGCATATATTTTAATATTTCGTAATTTTCGGCATCATTTTTAGTTAATTTGATACTAATATCTGTTTTTAAGTCTATATCATTTTTAGAATTTACAAACACTTGCATTTTTACTTTTTTATTTTCTTCAAATGTATATGTTTGACTTATACTCGATAGACTTTGTCCATCTTCACTTTTATTTCCTGCATCATCTTGATATGTGAATACTACATCTTTACTAGTTGTAGTTATATCAAGTTTCATTGTATCTGAACTAGCTAATCTTATTCCTTTTTCGCTTGGATTTAAGTAATTACTTATACTTACCATGAAATATGTCTTTCCATTTTCATAGTATGAATTTTGATAATCTACCTCAAGTGGTACATTCATTTCATTTAAGTTTCCATCTACTTTGACTTTGTAACTAGCATAACTATTATTCCATACTTCTTGAGTGTAATCTCCATTTGTATCACTTACTGTTACACTCTCGTCTATCCATAATCTTAATGAATAATCTTTTGTATATGAATTAGTATTAGCATTGATTTTCTCTACCCATATTCTTGTATCATTTAAGGTCTTATATCTATTGGCATTTACTAAAACATCTTCGCCACTTGTTAAGTATACATCTATATCTTCATCCTTTAATCTTGTTTTAGAAACTTGTTCTTCTCCATACACGATACTTATTCCATAATATATATCTTTCCTACTTTGATTTTTACCTGATATTGTAAAATTAAATACATTATCAGATAGTTTCAATGCACTTTCTTTGTCCATTGGAACTGCATCAGTCAAAGTTATTTGATTATTTTCTGTATAGTTCATATAGATGTCTCCTGTTACTAAGACACTATTCTTATTTCCTATTAAAGTATAATTTATAAATGCATATGTTACTCCAAATACTG
>CANQEQ010000032.1 GCA_947595345.1 uncultured Bacilli bacterium
TTTTAAATATATGTTGTTAAATACACAGAAAAAAGAGGCTATAATGAACTTCTCATTTCATTACAGCCCCTTTTTTTTATTTAAGGCTTTATAACTATTTTTATATTATCAGTTTTACCACTTGTAAGGTCAACAAAGGCATCTTGAACTTTATCAAGTCCTATTTTACTATCAATATATTTTTCAACATTTATTACTTTCTTCTCTATTAATTCTATACAAGTTTCAAATTCTTTTTCAGTATAAGCAATTGCACCTTGCATATTGATTTCTTTCATAACTCCAGCTACAACTGGAATGCTGATATTTCCAGTAGCTACTCCGACTAAAACAACTGTTCCACCAGGTTTAACTGTCATTATAGCTTCACTTACAGCATATTGATTTCCACAACATTCAATTACTTTATCAAAACCACCATTTGATTTCTTTAAAGCTTTGTTGATAACTTCTTTATCATTAGCATTAAATAACTCTTGAACTGAGCCATAACGTAGAGCTTTCTTACCTCTTTTTAAATTAGTTTCCATAAGAGCAATATAAGTAGCTCCATTAAGTCTAGCAAATTCAGCAGCCATTAAACCAATTATTCCACCACCAATTATTAAAACTTTATCACCAACATTGATTTTAGCTAAATTAGTTGCATGAAGAGAAACTGCTGAAGGTTCAACTAACGTTGCTCCATAGAAAGTTACTTTATCAGGAAGTTTTTTAACCATATCAGCTCTACAACTTAAATACTCAGCATAACCACCGGAATTAGTTAAAGATAAACCTACTCCATTTGTCCAAGTTTCTGGACAATATTGAACATTTCCCGTCCTGCAAGCTTCACACTTCATACAAGGAGAAATTGGTAGTCCAGTTACTCTATCTCCAACTTTTAAATCTTTTCTACTTCCAGGGTCTACTACTACTCCTGAAAATTCATGACCTAAAATTAATTCTAAAGGAGCTCCCCCTTCAAAATAATGTAAATCTGAACCACATATTCCACAAGCTTTTACCCGAATTATAACACTTCCATCAACAGAAACTGGCTTTTTAATAGTTGCAATTTGCAAATCACGAACACCTTTTAGTTTAACACACTTCATAAATACCTCCTTATTCTATACTACTTAATTATACCATATATTTATCTTTTTAAACATATTAATTTTTTAAATTTAAACATATTTAATTTTAGGTATTAGCACCACACTATTTTTCTAGTATTTCATACTTTATATTAGAAATAAGAAGGAGTGAGTTTATGAATAGTAATCTAGATAATTGCTTAGCTAAAATTTTAAATGCTATTAAAATTCTTCAAAATAATTCTAGGGAATTTGATTGCAACGACACGAGTTGTACTAAACCATATTTAGGTCCTAATCCAACTTATTTATGCTTTAACACAAGACCTATTATGCTATATAGATGTGATAATTCACCAGTTACTTTAGAATATCAAACTTCAGAAAATGAAACAGCTACTACTGATGTTTTTAGAGTAGAAAGTGTAACAAATGATAGTGTTGGTGTTCTTTTATTAAATAGTACAACTGATAATGAAGGTAATAGAACATTCACGACAACTAATAATTATGCAACTATTAACTTAAATTGTATATGTGCAATTAAATGCCTAAATGATACTATTGTTAATAATATTTAGAAAGGAGATTTATGAAAAATTTAATAAATGACGATTTTTGTGAAAATACAAATAATCAAACAAGTATAAGTGAAATTTTAAACTTTATATTAGAACTTCAAAAAGATGCCAAGAATTCTAACAGAGATTATAAAAACTGTGATAGACCACGTTTAGGTTCTCTTAATAATGGTGTATTTAATACAAGACCTATTAATTTATATATTTGTTGCAGTGGTTCTCTTTGGACAATGCCATATGAATTAAATGGAGTTACAGCTTCAAGCACTGTATTTAAAGTTTTTAAAGTAGATGACGACTGTGCAACCTTTGAAATATTAGCACCAAATCCTGATAATTCAACTGGTCTAATTCCTTATCTTGGAACTAATAATTTTTTTACAATTAATTTAAAATGTGTATTAGCAATTAGATGTTTAAATGATACTTATACAGAATAAGAGGCTTTTGGCTTCTTTTTATTTTAAAATAAAAGAGACTATCTAGTCTCTACTATTAATTTAATAGCTGTTCTCTCTTCTCCTTCAATTGAAATATCTTGGAAAGCTGGAGTACAAATTAAATTTTTTCCACTTGGAGCTACAAACCCTCTGGCAATCGCAATAGCTTTAATAGCTTGATTAATTGCTCCAGCTCCGACAGCTTGAATTTCAACACTTGTTTTTTCTTTAAATACATTAGCAAGCGCACCTGCAACACTACTTGGATTAGATTTACTACTTACTTTAAGTGTTTCCATGTATATTACCTCCATTCAATTAATTATATTAATTAAAAAATAAAAAATAACTAATAATTTATTTTTACTCTTATTTACTTAAATTAAATAAAAAAAGAAAATAGTTACCTATCTTCTTCAATAAACTTTAATAATTCTTTAGGTGTTAAATAACCTGTATGACTTTTAATTAATTTTCCATTTTCAAATAAGCTGATATTTGGAATACTAAATACATTATAACGAACAGCAACATCTTGATATTTATCAACATCTACTTTTAAAATATCAAATGAAATTTCTTTACTTACTTCTTCAAGAGTTGGCGTCATCATTTTACAAGGTCCACACCAGTCAGCATAAAAATCAACTAAAACTTTTTTATTTGCAATTTCATGAGCAAAATCATTATCTAAATATTTAATCATTTCTTATCCTTATACTTTTCTAAAACTGCTTCAATGCCATCAAAGTTAAGTTTTCCACGTTTATATAATTCATTAGCTAAATCGTATTTAACAACACCATTTTTAAGCATTAAATCTAATGATTTGGCATTTACAATTTTAGGGTCTTTTTCATCTTTTAATTCATAAATTTCACCTATAACTTCAACTGTATCACTGGTGAAATTAGTTAAAACTGGTGAAGAATTTAAAATTGTATTTGATAATTTACTATCCATAAATAATTCAAAACTAAAGGCCGGTTGACTTAAGAAAAATAAAATTACAAAAGCAACAACATATCCTTCAATTAAACCTACAATAAAGCCTAATATCTTAGAAAAAACTCCTAAAACTACTGTAATTCTTAAAAGTTTTTCAAAAAGACCTGTAAGTGATAATATTAAATTGTAAACGATTAATAAAATTGCTAAAACAATTACGAATGATAATAATTGATAAACTAAAATATTTAAGGTTGCAACCCCTGTAAATAAATTAGGAAAATCAAACATTGGCATTCTTAAAAGTAAAAATTCAGCAATAGGATTTTTTAATTTATAAGCTATAAAAAAGACGGCAATCGTTCCTAAACAAATTACTAACTCTTTTAATACGCCTCTTTTATATCCGACTATTCCACAAATCAAAATATATAGAACTATTATTATATCTACTATATTTATGTTCATAAAATTTATCCTTTCTATAATGACTCAATATCTTCTGGTTTCTTAGCTTCTCCTGTAACAGTTGGTACTACTCCGGTTCCAGCCAATGGGTCGGCTCCTCCATAAATTACTTTATTTTGAGGTTCAACCGGAACAGGATTTGGTACAACTGGACTAACTCCTCCATATGGTAATGGTGTTGCAGTAGGAGTACTTCCATCTCCAACCGGAGCTACTGGTGTAGGTGCTGGAGCTACATTAATTGGAGGTACAGCTGGTGTAGGTGCAACTGGGGTTTCAACAGTAGGTGTTACTGGAGCACTATTAACAACCGGTTCACTTGGTGTAACAGGTACAATATTTATAGGTTCTCCTAATGTTGGAGTCACTGGAGCTGGAGCCTCAGGAGTAACTGGTGTTACTGGTTCAGTTGGTGCTATATTTACAGGTTGAATTGTAATTGGTGTAGGTCCTAAAGCTGGTGTTCCTACTTGAGGTGCAGGTGACGTAGGAGCTTCACTTGTAGGTATAACCTCTACTGGTTTTACATCTAAAGTTGGTGTAGTTGTAGGTGCTTCTGGAGCAGGTGCAACAGGAGCTACTGGAGCAACCGTAACTGGTGCTACTTCAACTGGTTTCACATCAGCTGGTTTAGCTTCAGCCTCAGGTGCAACTGGCGTTGCTGTTTCTACTTGAGGTGCCGTAGGATTACCTGCAACTGGTTCAGAAGGAATAGGAGCTTCCGTATTGGCTTCACTTCCCTCATCTTTTTTCTTCTTATTACTTCTTAAAGAAGATATAAAAATTATAATTGATATTATTATTAATAAAATTCCTAAAAGTGTTAATATCCCTGGAATTGTCGTTAACCATTTAAAATCAAAATTTTCCATAAAAAAATCCATCTCCCAATCTATTCTACTTTACTATAATTAAATGATAACAAAAAAAGGAAAGAAAATCAATGTTTTTTAAATTTATAATTAATTTTTTTTACTAAAAGTTCATTATCACTTATTTTTTTATTTTACCACTCGTAAATTTAAAATTATTTAAACAAAAGAACAATTAAAGCTATTAAAGCTATTCCTAAACGATACCACATAAAAATATCATAATCATGTTTTTTAATATATTGAAGTAAAAACTTAATACATAATAACCCTGATACAAATGATACAACTACTCCTACTATAAAAGCACTTGGATTAAAAGTAATAAGAGATAACATATCACCTTTTAAAACTTTAATCAAAACAGCTCCGGCAACAACTGGTGCTGATAAATAGAAAGAAAATTTAGCTGCATCTTCCCTTTTTAATTTCAAAACTCTACTAGCTGCAATAGTTGTACCACTTCTTGAAAAACCAGGTATTAAAGCTAAAACTTGACTACAACCAATTATAATAGCATCTTTTAAAGTCATTTCTTTAAATGTCTTAGTTTGTTTATTAAGTTTATCACATAAATAAATTATAATACCCATAACAGCTAAAGCAAGACAAATAATTACATAATTACTTCTAAAAAATTCGTCAACTATATCTTCAAACAAAACTCCAACAATAGCTGCTGGAATAGTTGCAACTACTACATACCATAAAATTTTCCCATCTGTTGTTTTAACTCCTTTTGTAAATCCATCTTTAAGCATCTTAATAAAATCCTTAAAGAAAAATACTAAAATTGCTAAAAGAGTACCAAAATGAAGGGCAATATCAAAACTCATTTCAAATTCACCTGTTAAAAATGAGCCTATTCCAAAAATATCTCTAAAAATTATTAAATGAGCACTTGATGAAATCGGTAAAAACTCAGCTATCCCCTGAACTACCCCCAATATAAATACTTGTACTAAATTCATTTTTATCTACTCCTCTACATTAATTATATCATAAAAAAAATAAAATATATTTTTTTTCTAAAATATTTTAGAAAAACATATATATTAGTATGAAAAAAGGAACATTTATAAAAAGTACTATTATTTTAATTATAGGTGGCTTATTAACTAAATTGTTAGGTATTTTAATTAGAGTGATTATGACTCGTAATTCAACGCTTGAAGTAATAAGTCTTTATATGCTTATCATGCCAACTTTTTCTTTAATGATGGCAATTAGCCAATTAGGATTTGCAACTGGTATTTCTAAAGTTGTAAGTGAAGAAAAATATCCTAGTAAAAAAATTCTTTTTGGTATTCTTCCTATTTCTATTTTTATTAATACTCTTTTGACTATTTTTTTAATATTTACTAGTCGTTTTATTGCTTTTAATCTTTTAAAAGAGAAAGATGCCTATATACCAATTCTTGCTATTAGTTTAGTTTTACCTTTTGATAGTTTATCAAGTATTTTAAGAGGTTTCTTTTTTGGAAAAGAAAAAATGGTTCCTCATGTTACTAGTAATATAACAGAACAAATTGTAAGACTTTTGTTCATGATTTTTATCTTACCTAATATAATAAAGTTTGGTTTAGTTTTTACAACAACTAGTTTAATTTTAATTAATGTTTTATCAGAACTAGCATCTAGTTTAGTTTTAATTTTCTTTTTACCTAAAAAATTTAGTATTCAAAAAAGTGATTTAAAGCCTAATCTAAGAACTTCTAAAAATGTTTTAGAAGTAGCACTTCCAACAACAGCTACTAGAATAATAGGAACAATATCATATTTCTTTGAACCCATTATTTTAACTTATGCCCTCTCTTTAAATGGTTATACCAACACCTATATTATAAGAGAGTATGGAGTTATAAATGGATTTGTCATGCCAATTTTACTTTTACCAGGTTTCTTTACTAATGCAATTAGCAGTGCTCTTCTACCAGTTATTTCTAAAGAATACGTGAAAGGAAACTTAAAATACATAAAAAGAAAATTAAAAGAAGCTTTATTTTATTCTTTATTAATTGGTATTCCTTCTACTATTTTAATTGTCATGTTTCCAAATTTATTTTTAAATTTTCTTTATAAAACTGTTCATGGAAGTGAATATATAA
Source organism: uncultured Bacilli bacterium (assembly GCA_947595345.1). Taxonomy (GTDB): domain Bacteria; phylum Bacillota_I; class Bacilli_A; order RF39; family UBA660; genus RUG591. Next base: position 6,500 of record CANQEQ010000032.1, read on the forward strand.
GAAATACAGCTTTAATTTTTATTCTCTTTTATATAGAAGCTCCTTTGGCTTCTTTCTTGCAAGCCGTTGGTATGTCTAAAGACGTCATGTATGATAACTTTATAGGTATAATCTTAAAAACTATTTGTCTATTTATTTTAAGTTTTATAAAAGGAATAGGTCTTTATTCTCTTTTAATAAGTATGGGAGTTAATATTTTAACAACTACTTTAAGACATATTTGGCATATTAAAAAATTATTTAAAAAAAATTATCAACAAAATTGTTAATAATTTTCTATTTTTAAGCTTCTTCTATTGTAACTGATTTAATAATTGGTTGTTTTGAAACCTCTAAAGTAGTATCACTAGTTGCAAGTTTAGCTATTTTATCAACAATATCCATTCCTTCAGTTACATGACCAAAAGCAGCATACATACCATCAAGTGACTCTTTAGCTGAATCGTCTAGAACAATAAAGAATTGACTAGAGGCACTATCGTAATCATTACTTCTTGCCATAGAAATAACACCTCTTTCATGCGAAATTGGATTATCATAACCATTAGCACTAAATTCTCCTTTAATAGTATGAGAAGAACCTCCAGTTCCATTTCTAGAAGGGTCGCCACCTTGAATTACAAAACCAGGTGCTACTCTATGAAAAGACAAGCCATCATAAAAACCACTTTCTACTAAATCTTTAAAATTCTTAACCGTAATAGGTGCACTATCAGCATCAAGTTCTAATTTTATAACTCCATAATTTTCTATTTCCATACTAACATTATATTTTCCAGTTAATGGTTTTGGATTTTCTTTCACAAAAATATTCTTGCAACCTGTTAACATTATAACAATTAATAAAATACTAATTATTTTTTTCATATAATCCCTCACATATCATTTCATCTCGTCCGGCTCCTACTCCAATAAATTTAATTGGAATTCCAACATATTCTTCTATTCTTTCAATATATTTAAGAGCATTTTTAGGTAAATCTTCACGTTTTCTTATATTACTTATATCATTAAAGTTTCCTTCAAACTCTTCATAAACAGGAGTACTATTCAATAATTCTTCTTCATTTGTTGTAAATTCTTGAATTTCTCTGCCATCTCTTTTATAAGCTGTACAAAGTTTTATTTTATCTAATTTTCCAACCGTATCTAAATGATTCATACAAAGAGCTGTAATTCCATTAACTAAAACAGCATATTTTAAAGCTACTAAATCTAAATAACCACATCTTCTAGGTCTTTTAGTTGTTGCACCATATTCATGACCAAGTTCTCTAATTAAATCTCCAACACTATTATCTTCCTCAGTTACGTAAGGTCCGGCTCCTACTCTTGAAGAATAAGCTTTCATAACTCCATACACTTCTCCTATATCATGAGCATTTATTCCACTTCCCGTTATAATTCCTCCAATTGTCGGATTAGAACTTGTAACATAAGGATAACTACCAAAATCAATATCTAAAAGGGTTGCCTGAGCTCCTTCACAAATAATCTTTTTATCTTGTTTTAATAAATCATGAATTAAAATTGTTGTATCACATACATATTCTTTTAAATAAGCAGCATATTCTAAATATTCTTTATAAATATCCTCAAATGATACAGGTTTATAATTATAAATTTTAAATATTTTATTTTTATTAGAAACATTAGTTTTTAATAATTCTTTAAACTTTTTAGAATATAAATCTTCTATTCTAATACCACATCTTTCATATTTATCACAATAACATGGTCCTATACCTCTAGCTGTTGTACCAATTTTTTTACTACCTCTATTTTCTTCTAACATTTTATCCATTTCAATATGATATGGAAAAATTATATGAGCTTTTGTACTAATACGAAGATTAGAAACATCTTTACCTTTAGATTTTAAATTTTCTATTTCTTCAATTAAAACTTTAGGGTCTATTACTACTCCATTTCCAATTATTGCTAAAGTTCCTTTATTCAAAATACCAGATGGTATTAAATGAAATACATATTTTTCATTGTCAACTTCAATTGAATGTCCTGCATTATTTCCACCAGTTGCTCTTAAGGCAACATCAGCCTTAGTCCCTAAATAATCTATTATTTTTCCTTTTCCTTCATCGCCATAAAAACTTCCAAGTACAACATCAACTTTGCTCACTTAAACCACTTCCTTTACCTACTTTAATTATATCTTATTTTTTTAATATATACAATTAAATTGACAAAGTAAATGAAATTATTATTCCATTTTTTTAACTTAAAATTGTTACAATAATTGTCGTTTTTTATATAAACTATTTTCTTAAATTAGGTTAGTATTAAAAAACTAGTCAAAATAACTAGCTTATTTATAATATGATAATATCTTTTCTTTATCTTCAGGATTGTATTTAAAACCTTTTAAACGTTCTGCAATATCTTCACTATCACTACCATAACCAGAATGATAAGAATAATCTTGACCTAAATTTTTATTTTCTTCCTTTTTTGAAGATATTAAAGATAATAAGGTTTCAATAAGAATTGAATTTTCTTCATTAAATTTTTCAATTTTTTCACGATTTCTTTTAATTAAAAATATAATATGTTTTAAATAATCTGTAAATGTTCTTATATAGAAATCTCCAATAATTGCACTTCCATATGTCCCAGTATATATTCTTCCATCTTCTCCCTGAACTTTATAAATTTGCTCGTACCAAGAACTTCCATGATAAGCTAAATCGCAAGATGTAGAACTACTAATTATTACTCCTTTAATAAACTTTAATTCTTCATTATCATTTTTAGGAAAAATTAAAACATTTGTACCATTAGGAATTATCTCTTTCATAAATTAAAACCTCCATTTACAAATATATTATAACATATAAATTTAAAATACTATAAATTTTATCCACTATGAATGTGGATAAATAAAAACTACAATTAATATTTTAACTAATAAAAAATTTTTAAAATAATAAGAGACTATTAATTAGCCTCTTTTTGACAAATATATAGCATATGACAACTAAATCCTTGTAAATCTAATCTTCATTTTCTTTTATTTCTTCTTCAAGTTTTTTTAACATTTCCTTTTTTTCACTATTTGACTTTTTTAAACTTTCAACTTCATTTTGCAACTTTAAAACCATTTGTTCTAAGTTTTCTAGACTTAAATTATCTTTATTATTTTCCACTAGTTCTACCTCGCATTTCCTTTAATCTTTCTAAAGCACTATCTATTTTTTTATCTAATTCTTCTTTTTCTTCGTTTAAGGCTTCAAGTTCAAGTAATAATCTTTCAATTTGTTGTAATGTTTTTCTCTTCTCAGCATTTTCAGTTTTAACTTCTTGTATTTCTTTTTCTAAACTAGATATTGAAGTATTTTCTTTCTTTTTAAAAGCAAATTCTAATTTCAATATTTTAAAACTAGATACTATTGTTTGTTTTATATCAGAAGGAAAATTTTGGTATTCAGAAGCACTTATATTAACTAAATCTCTAATTGTTATTATATTTTTTTTAGTAAAGAAATTTGCATTAAAACTTAAATATAGTATTTTAGAAATCTTTGTATCTAAAAAGGAAGCTGGAATAATAAATTCTTGTTCCATATATCCTTCTTCATCACTAAAAAGAAAGCCAGCCTTATGAATTTTATCAATTATTTCATTTTTAGTAGTACTACCAATGCCACTAAATCTTGATATTAATTCACTTGTTTTTAATTTAACTAAATCAGAAAGCCAATATATTCCACCCCTTGTAATACTATTAACAGCTCTAGCCTCTAATCCTATTTCTAATACACTTTTATCTTCTTTCATTTTATATACCTCTCTTTAGATAGTTTATCATAATATATTTTTTAAAGCAACTTAACCTATGTCAACGTTTTATTAAATATAGTATTATTTATTATTGAAACTTGACATTCTAATATTTATCAAGAATATATTTTATGATATAATAATTTCTAATTGAAAGGAAGTATAAAAAATTATGAAAAACATTATAATTGGAGATATAAAAATAGAATATGATAATAACTCAATTGATAAAATTGATTATATAGAAAAAATAATAAAAAATAATTATAATTTATTTTTAAATGCATTACCAACTTCTAAAACAATAAGTCTTATACCAAATAAGGGAGATAATATTACATATATATCTAATTTTGATATTTTTTTTGATGATATAGTAAATAAATTTTATAATAATGAAGAAACCAAAAATGCTTTTATTAATAAGGAAACTATAATTGCTTTATTTGTTGGTTATTTAATAAAACATTCCGAAAATACTTTATGTGAACTTGATAATAACATCGGTGACGAACAATTAGAAAGTTTACTTGCTTATGGATATTTTTTACAGGTTGGTTCATTTCAAGATTTTATTGATTTCTTAAAAAATAGAAAAGATTTTGATAAGATAATAGAATATTTCAAAAAAAATCTTCGTTATCAAACTTATAATTACCTATTAGAAGTAACAGTTAATAGACTAAAAGAATTAGATTTTAATCTTTTGAAAAGTATAAGTAATATAGTTGATAAAATGATTGAAAATATTGCTCAAAATTTTAAAATGCAAGATGTAAATCAAAATCTACCAATGATTTCAATTGAAGAACTAGATAAATTATTCATTGAATTTTTAAATAGTGTGAAAGCTCCAATTGAATGGATAAATATGTATGAAAATTTAAAAAGAGAAAGAAAAATTATTTTTAAAAAGTGTGAAAATATCCATCTATCTAAGTGTTATAGAAAAAATGAAGATTTAAAAATATTAATTACAACCGATGGAAGCATTTGTGCATTTTATAGTTTAGTACACGAATTTGCTCATTATGTATCAATGAAAAATTTTAAAAGTGATACAACATCTCCTATTGCTGAATTACCAAGTATCTTTTTTGAAAAATTAGCTTTGGAATTTCTTAAAAATAAAGGCTATTCTCAAGAGATTATTAACACCATATTAAAAATAAGAAATGAAAATAATACTGAAATTTGTTTAAATTTATCTAGTCTATTTATAGATTTATCAAGATATATAAATGGTGGAGAGATTACAAGAGAAGCCAAAATTAAATATCAAGAAGAAAACCAAAAATGCATACATGAATTTAAGACTAATTTTATTAAAATGTGTGAAGAAAATAAAATTCCTATACCTGACCAATTTTTCTTAGAAGACAAAGAACTTGACATACCAAAACTAGTTGATGAAGAAACGGACGATTTAATAAAAGATTTTATTCAAAACGGAATATTAATACTTGATGGCTATCAATATTTGTTAGATACATTTTTAGCAGAAGAAATATTAAAAAGACGAGAAAATGATACAGATATAATTTCTAAAATGTTTAAAATAACAAATGAATTAAAAAATATTAGTTTAAAAGATATTATAACTATATTTAGTATGGAAGATTTATTTAATGAAACAAAAGACAAAGAAAAGATATATAAAAAGAGTAATTAAATACTCTTTGAACCTTCATTTTTCTTTATATCAATTTTTTTATATAAATCATTTAATCTTTGCATTTGTTCTTGAACACCTACATATTGCATAATCTCTTCATAATTATCAGAAGCGCCAAATATTAAAGCATCTGTTTTATTAATAATATCATTTAATTCTAAAAAATTATCTTCGCCAATTGCCTCAAACAAAGGCTTTTTATCATGATATAAACGGAATTGTTTTATTTCAGAATAATAATTATTAATAAATGGCATTAACATTTCTTTTAAAATAACATTAGTATTAAGACTATCTAAATTAGATTTAAAAAAACTTTCCTCAGCCATAAAAATTCCCTTTTTATGTAGTATTTCTTTAGCTTTAATTGCAAATATATCTGTAACAGTTTCATTAATTATTTCAAAAGGCCTTTTATTAGGAAGATAAGGATTACAAGCTTCTCTATATTTTTCACTCCAGTCTTCAAACCCACAACCCTGATTATTTTCTAAATCTTCTTCAAGGGCATGACAAAATTCATGTAAGTAAACATAATCTATAACTCCTGATGTTTTTTCACTAGGAGAAAAAGTAATTAAAATTTGCTTTTTACCATTTAAGTTATTTATATATTCAGACGTTACAGTTTTAGATTTAGTAAAATTAAAAAGTAAAGCTAAATTTAACCCTTTAAAATCTTCACCATATTTTTCTTTAGCTAATTCTACTGATTTACTTGTAAAAACCGTTCTTCTTTCTGAAAAATCAATTGCTTGTTCTTTTAACTTTATATATTTTTTTACAAGTTCAAAAGAGGGAATTAATTTTTTTACATCATCTCTTTCTACTAATCTCTGATACATTTTTTGAAGTTCTTTTAAGCTATCAGGAATTTTTCCTATATCAACACCTAACCTTTTTAAATAAAATAATCTTCCAATATAAATATCTTTTGTTTTGCTAAATTCACTATTAAAATCTATTTCTTCTAATTCTTTTTCATCAATTAAAGAAAAATATTCTATATTATTTTTGCCTTTTAAAATCTCAAAAAGTGTATTAGCTTTTTCAAAGTCATTACTATATAAAGTATTTAGTCTATCTAAAATTTCTCTTGGCAAATATTTTTCAAATTTCTTATAAGCATATAAACTAAACTCTTCATTAATCTCCTTAGTTCTTATTCTTTCTGTTTCAAAGAAATCTAGATACTCTACTTGTTCTTTATCTTCATAATCTTTTAACTCTTTTAATAATTCTTGATAAACTATTTTACAATATTCTATTTTACTTACAATTTTTTGATATTCTTCACTTGCTTTAAAATCTTTATAATTATTGATAGTTACCTCAGGAATATTTGAACTTTTTAACATATTTATAATACTTAAAGGTATACTATCATCATCAAAATTCATTAAATAAGCTTCTTGATATGAATTAAACCAATATATAAAAGGACCAAAGAATTTTTCTAATATATCATTTACTTCTTTAGGCAAATTTAAAGTATAATCTATATTTTGATTATTGACATTAAAACCAATTTTATTTAAAAACTTTATTCCTAATTCTTTTCTCTTACAGTCTATTTGAGCAAAGCGATAGTCACTTACATCACTATCTTTTAAATAAACTAAAGTCATTATTTTGTCGGCTCTTTGTTCAATAAATTTTCTATACTCTTCTCCAAAAATTTCAATATAAGCTTCAACTATATCTTTTTTATATATAGAAAAATCAAGATTTAAAATACTCATTAAATATTCACCTCACATTGTTCCTTAATTTAATTATGGCATAATTTTCATAACTTGTAAACCTTAGTAAGTAAAATCAAAAAGAACAAACTTATATCATCTATATATCCTCTTAAATTTGGTTTTATATAAATACATTTTAAAAGAATTAAAGATTTTCTTAAATATTATGCATTAATTAATAAAAATACTTTTTCAAAAATAGAAAAAATAAAAGACTATCAATTTCAAACTGATAATCTTATTTAAGTTAAAAAGTCTTATTTACTTTTCTTATATTCACATATCTATTTATAATAATTAATCTTCATTAGAAAGGTCTTCTTTATAATCAGCAAGATAACTTAAATATTGTTGATATCCACCTTCTTCATCACCATTTTTAAATTTGAAAACACTTGATAAGCAACCACCACAAGTTAATTTTTTATACCATCTAACTTCTATTTTATTTCCAGTTTTTTTATCTTTACCAGTTAATATTATTGCTCCATTACCATCAGTAGTAATATAACTATCATCTTCACTCCATTTTTGGTCTAAAACGCAATAATCTAGATATTCACCAACTGTATGACTTCCTAAAAGTCCAATAGTATGATTTCTTTGTTCAATCATTGCTTCCGTAAACTCAAATTTCTCATTACTTCCACATCCCGTTAAGCTTATAACTAAAATTCCAATAAATAATACATTTAAAATTTTCTTTTTCATTTATTTTCACTCCTCTTTATACCGTAAATTTTAAAACTATTGTCCCGTCTTTTTTAACAATTAAAGCTTCACTGTTTTCTCTAAAAATATAAACATCGTCATAAATATAATAATTCGTATATTTTGGTTCCACTAATTCTTTTTTATTTTTTACATCATACAAACCTGCCAAAAGATGTCCATCACTTGCTTTTTTCTCGGGAATTATAACGTTAGGATTTTCTAAATCAAAATCAAAATAATCATATTTACCAAGTTCAATTACATAATTCCCAGTTGTATCAATAACTCCATCTTCAGTATTTAAAGTAACCATAGCATATCCTAAACTATTAAAATCATGTGCATTATCAAACATAGTATCAATTAATTTTTCGCCATTTTCCTTCTCATAATATTCTTTTTGCTCATTACCTATCCACTTTGCAACCGTTTCAATACCAAAATCCTTTTTCTCTGGCTTTTCAACTTCATTACCATTTTTATCTATATAAAGTGTTTCGCCATATTCAGGCATTACAGGAGCAACACCATTATTAAATCTACCACATTCATAAAAAGTTTCGTCAAAAATATTCTTTCCTGTCTTATCAATATAAATACAACTATCTAGACTACCTGTATAAACACTCGCAATACCATCATTAAAGTTACTACCATAGAAAAAATCATAAGCTCTTCTTTCAGGT
>CANQEQ010000033.1 GCA_947595345.1 uncultured Bacilli bacterium
CTTAATAAATAATTTAACATAAAAAAATAAGATATAAATATTAAATTATTTACATCTTAAAGTATACTTGTAATTTAAAACTTGGTAATATTTTTAATTCTACCTTAGAAGAGATTATTAATACTCAACTTTTTAAAGAAATAAATACTGGTTTTAAAAATCAAAAGTTAATAGCTCCAATATGTCAAGGGTGTACTTTTAGAAAATTAAAGTTTGATAAATAAATAAATAAAATAAGTCTCTACTTGTTTTATTTTTATTACATTATAAAAGAAAAAATTATTAAGTAATTTAATACTAATATTTTAAATAACCTTTTTATTATTCTAGCCTATACAAAGTTAAGGAAATATCATAACGTATTAAAGAGGTATTTATATGTCTAATTTTATTTTTACTTTAAATCCTATTATACAAGCTTTAATTGCAACTATTTTTACTTGGGGAGTAACAGCTCTTGGGGCTTCTTTAGTTTTTATGTTTAAAAAAGTACATAAAAATTTACTTGATGCGATGTTAGGCATTTCAGCCGGAGTTATGATTGCAGCTTCTTTTTGGTCTCTTTTATCACCTTCTATTACAATGGCTTCTAATTTAAAAATGAATGTAATGTTAGTTGTTTCTTTAGGTTTTTTATCAGGTGGTTTATTACTTTTTGTAAGTGATATAATTATTGATAAACTAGGAAAAAAATCTTTAATTAGTACTAATAAACGAATACTAATGTTAGTTTCTTCTATAATAATTCACAATGTGCCTGAAGGACTTGCAATCGGAGTCGCCTTTGGTTCAACTCTATATGGACTAGATGGAGCGACTTTAATGTCGGCTTGGACTTTAGCAGTTGGAATTGGTATTCAAAACTTTCCTGAGGGAACAGCTGTAAGTGTTCCTTTAAGAAGAGAAGGTATGTCAAGAAAAAAATCATTTTTTATAGGTCAATTAAGTGGTATAGTTGAACCTATTGCTGGAGTTTTAGGAGCTATCTTAGTTTTAAAAATGCGAATTATGCTACCATTTTTATTAGCTTTTGCAGCTGGTGCTATGATATATGTTGTAATTGAAGAATTAATTCCTGAAAGTCAAACCAATGAAAATAAAAATTTAATGGCTATGGCAACTCTTGTTGGGTTTGTTATTATGATGGTATTAGATGTTTTATTAGGTTAAAAAAAATCTCATTAAATGAGACTTTTTATTTTTTAATCAACTAATTTTCTTCCAGTTGCATCTTTATCTATACTACCAGATAAAATCATAATACCTTCAACTAATCCCCAAATACTTGAAATAACAGGTCCAACACAAATAACCCAACCAACTAATGTAAGAAGTAATTGTCCTACTGCTTTACCAGTATATCCTAAATAAAAGTTATGAACACCAAGTGAACCAAGTAAAATTCCTAAAATACCAGCAGCAACTTTACTTTTAGCATTAGGATTTACAGTCTTATAATTTTCTTGAGGTGCTTCACTTTTCTCAACAATTTTACCACAGTTTAAACAAATATCTGCTCCTTCTTTTAACTCACTTCCACAGTTTGTACAAAACTTAGCCATAATATCACTTCCTTTTTCTATCAAAATTATATCATACTATATTATGAAAATCAATTTTAAATATGCTGAATTTATTAATATAATTCAAGTTTCTAATCATTTAGAATAAGATTTTTATATTAAATTTATATTTTTAGATATTAAGTTTTAACAACAAAAGAACCAATTAAGGCTCTTACTTAACTGAAACTCCGGTTGCATATAATTTATTTCCACATAATTTTTCTAAATCAACTTTTTTGTCATTAAAAATATAATCATATACTTCATTTATAATCTTAGTACTTTCTTTAATAACATCATCATATAATTCAAAAAAACTTTTATTACTAGTAAAGTTAGGATTATAAATATTATACCAAGGAGATTTATCTAAATTAAAATAAAAAGAATTATTATCTAAAGGAAAATTATAAGATAAATACCTAACATCTCTAAAAATTCTTTTAGCAAATATATTAGCAAATTTATAGAAATAATATTTAAAACGATAAGGGTCATACCTTAAATAATGAAAGAAATTTTTAGCATACTTAATGGAATTAAAATAATAATCTCCCATATTACATTTTCCAAAAACTTCTTCAAAAGCTGAATTCAAAAGATTAATAACATTCTCATGATACTCAATATTAAGCATTTTATAAAATTTAAACTTCTTATATGGTACTTTTTCATTTTTAAAGACAAAATAATTATCTATATAAGTTTCAATTATAAAATGAGTATCTACTATATCATTATATTTATTTACAAGTAAATTGCCTTTATAATTAATTAAAGGGTGTAAAACAGTATCAGCAACATAATGAGTTATAAAAGCACATAGTAAAGAAAACTCTAAAGAATTTTTACTTTCTTTAACTTTATTTGTAATATTTATCAATAATTCATTTGGTTTATTATAATGCACATAAGTTCCAAATTTTTGAATTTTCTTAGCTTTAGTATTAAATACTCTTAATATTTTATAAAAGTAAAAAGCATCAGCATTGAAAGAATAAATAAGATAATTATTAAAATCTCCTTCAATTTTCTTCTTAATCTTTTTATCTAAATTATTATATACATCTTTAGCAATATATGTATGTGTTATACTTGATGGCATAATTCCTCCTTTAAAAAAACTAACTATTCGTTAGCTTTTTTTGCTTATTTCAGTTATTACTCTAATTTGACTATTTTCTTTATATTTTATTTTAACAACATTAGATACTTTCAAGAAAGGTAGTAAATTTTTATTAACTTTTATACTTACAGAATATAAGTTATCTTTAGTATCTTTTAAATAATAATACGTTATTCCATCTATTACAGCTGTATTTATTTCTTTAATTTCTATCTCTTCTTCACTGTCAGTTGTATTATTAGATGGGGCATCATTTAAGTAAAGTCTAGCTGCTTCTTCAATTCCTAAAGTAGAGTCAGCTGTTGTAACTTTTTGATAATCAACAACATCTACAAAAGCATACATTTTAACAAGTCCAGCATTATCTTTTAAAGACATTAAATATGTTGGTCTGTTGTTTAAATTAATTAAAAGTGGAAAAGTAGCCCGATATTTTTTATCTTGCACAACACCCTCAGCACTAGCCATAGCTGAAAACTCCTCAGCTCCAGGAATACTATACATATGAGTTTCTTTAGTACGCATATTAGTTAAAATAAATCCTAAATTAGACTCATCACTTGAAACAGAAGTTACTCCTGTATATAAGTAAATATCGTCATTCATAGCTAAATAATTATATCCTTCCGTTGTATTAACTACTCCTTTTTGTCCAAATATAGAATTAAAAAAGCCATTTTTGTATTCTCCCCAATTATCAAATTGGTCAATTATTAAATCAGCATTATAAACATGGTCTATCCATTTTGGTACATCAGCTATTTTATACCATTTACTACTACCAGTAATTGGATTTAAAACAACTACTCCATTTACTTCTTCTCTTAAACCTACTCCTTTATATGATAAAGTTTCCACTATCCAATAAGGATTTCCTTCATTATCTATTTCAAAACTTTTAGTTCCAAATATTTTAGTTGGATAACTAAATCTTAATTTACGGTCTAAATTTTCTAAAAACATAGCTGATGGCATATATTTCATACCCTTATCAAGTCTTACTAACTTAGCTTCACCATTTACAGAATTTACTGTAATGTAACCCGTTATCCCATCGCCTCGATTAGTAAAATATTTAATCATATCAGCATATTCAAGAGGAGTTACTCTAATTATTTCATTATTATAATTAATTTGAGTATACAAATCAGATACATAGAACTGGCTAACTAAATCTGTCATAGCTCCCATTGTTCTATCTCCTAACTTTTGACTACTTTCTTTATCAAGTAAAGGTATAGTATTAAAATCAACTTCTTTTATATCTTCTTCAAACTTTTTATCTTCTAAGACTTTTATACGATTAGCATAGCTAGAAGCATTAAAAAGAGGTGAGCAAATTAAATTAACCAATAATATACCTATAAAAATAACTGGTATTATAAGTAATAATTTACTAGGTTTAAAATCAATATTTATTTTTCCTTTGGTTATATTGAAACTTCTTTTAGGAGTGACCATAAAAGTAGATATTGCAAAGTAAATTGCTATAAGAGTTACTACAAAAAGCCAAAAAGATATAGACCTTAGGTTTATAGGTGGTAGTGTAAAATAATAAATTACTAAGCCTAAAACTAAAGTTATTAAAATACTTATTAAATTTCTTTTATTCATTTTTCTCTCCTTCTGCTAATAATTCTAAAGCTTTTTTTAACTGAGTATCATATTTATCTTTTTCCTCGTCTTTTTCATAAACTACTTCATACTTAGGTTTAATACCTTTTTCATCAATACTCTTGCCACTTGGTGTTAACCATTCTTGGAAAGTATATTTTATACTAGCTCCATTAGTTAATTCTTGAGTTTTTTGAACTTTACCTTTTCCATAAGTTATAGTTCCAATTGTAATAGCTTTATTCTCCTCAACTAAAGCTTCAGTTAATACTTCACTAGCTGAGGCTGTTCCTCCATTAACTAATAAAGCTATTTTATAATCTCTTTTATCACTTGTTTTATCAATTATTTTCTCTATCTCGTCTTTTGTCTTTAATTGATAAATTACTTTTCCTTTAGGAACAAATAAAGATATAATATCCGTTACAGTTGTTAGATAACCACCACTATTACCTCTTAAATCAATGACTAAAGCTTCAATGTCCTCTTTCTCAAGTTCTTTTAATTTATTTTCAAATTGAGAAGCTGTATTTAAAGCAAATATATCAATAATTAAATAACCTATTTTTTTATCTTTATATGTAATTACTTCACTACTTACAGATTCAATATCTATACTTTCTCTTTTAACTTTAAAAGTTAATTCTTCACCATCTCTTGTAACTGTCAAAGTTACAGTCGTTCCTTCTTTTCCTTTAACAAGGGTTGAAATATCAGATACTTTTTTATCTTTTATATCTTTATTATCTACTTTTATTAAAATATCCCCTTCTCTAAGTCCGGCTTTATAAGCTGGTCCATCTTTATTAACTTCCTGAATTTTAATACTACCATCCATGTATTCCCCAATAGTTGTACCAATTCCAATATATTTTCCACTTACTTTTTCAAGAAAGGCTGTACTTGCTTCTTCGTCCATATAAACTGAATAAGGGTCTCCTAAATAATCTACCATACCACTTATTCCAGCTTCAAGTAATCCCTCACTTGAAATATCTTCATAATATTCATTTAAAATCTCTGTATAAGTATTTACAAATTCATTTAATTCTTTTTTAATTCCTGTGTTTAATGCTCCTTTTTTATACATTAAAACACCACCTAAAAACATACCAAAGATAGTTGTAATAATCATTAAAGCTACTACTTCCATCATATTAAATTTATTTTTTTTATTTAAAAAACTTAAACTCTTTTTTATATTATTTTTTAACTTTGGTAATAGTTTATCTTTTTTTTCTTTTTTCATAAACTCTCCTCAATAAATTATATTACTATCATATCACATTTTGCTAACTAATAAAACATTCTTTTAATTATTAGTAAAAAAGAACTATTTTTCTTTTAATAGTTCTAATTTTTCATTATATTTTAATATTTTAGCATAATAGTCTTTATTGTTTCCTGTAAATAAATTTCTTTTAGAATTAGTATAACCAACTATTATATAAGATTTTGTCTTATTGATTTTATCAGCAGTTGATGGTATTCCTAAAATTATATCATTTATAATCTCATTTTTCTTGCCACTATAAGCATTAGTATTTAAAATTTTACCATCATAATCAAACTCAACTATCATTCCTTCAGACATATCTTTTTGATAATTCAAATTAGCAATTTTTATATCACTAGATTTAGTATAACCAATAGCAATTATTTTATCGTCAAGTAACATTAGACTATTAAATCTATCGTCTTCATTACCTTTTAATGTAAAAGTATCAAGTAATTCACCATTCAAATCATAGACAAAGATACAAGCATCATACTTAAATATTTTATCTCCATCTTCTGTTTTTTCTTTACTTACATTCATAGCTGAAGCAATATATAATTTATTATCTTTTAACTCTATATCATACATTCCATATTGGTCTGTATTTTCATAATTTTTAACCCATTTACGATTACCATCTAAATCAAATTTTATTAACATACCATAGTTATAAGCATCTTTACCACAAGCAATATATCCATCATCTACTTTAACAACATCTTCTAAAATACCAGATTTGTTTCCACCAAAGTTACTCTTCCATTGAAGATTTCCCTTCATATCATATTTTAGAATTATTCCTCCACCTTGGTCATGATTTCCTATTTCCATATTTTCATAGATACTTTGTCCTACTAAAAGGTATCCATCATCTACTACAATAATTTTCTTAAACTCTGTATCACCTAAAATTTGATAATTTTCGCTTTTAATAAAATTACCATCTAAATCATATCTTGCAATTAAACCATCTCTTGTATTTAAACTTAATTGTTTTTCTTCTTTAACATAACTTCCAACTGCAATTATTTCATCACCTACAACTTTAACATCATAGAAAGTTGAATCATACTTAGTCTTAAATGTTTTTTCAAATACTAAGTTTAAATCTTTATCATATTTAACTAATTTAGCTTGTTCAGCATAAACACGATTAGTTTTATCTGTTTGAATACCATCTTGATATTCATAGATAAATGCCTTATTATATTTACTATGTTTAAAATTACTAGAACCAACTGCTAAATAATAATCGTCATTTACATTTTCAACACTATATAAAGTATCTAAATAAGTAATTTTATTTTCATTTCTTTCTCTATATAGAAACATAAGTATAAGTTCAATTACTACAATTATGACACAAATTATTGTTACAACTTTAGCAACTTTTTTTAATTTATAATAATCTCTTGCTTGTTTTCTTTCTTTTCTAACCTTTTCTTTATGACTACCTTTAACTTCATTTTTTAAACTTTTTGAAGTTTTTTTCTTGTCTTTTTCTTTAACTTTTTCCTCTTTTTTAGGTTTAGTTTTAGTCTTTTTTTCCTTAGGAGCTTCTATTTTTTTATTTTCTTCTTTTTTTCTGTTACTCATTATCATCACCTTTAATAATCATATCATTTTTTTTTAATTAATACAATTTTTTTACAAAAAAATACATGAACTAATTTTATTCATGCATTTAATTTTTAACTTAATGCTAGTTAAGTATTGTATTTTAAACCTTATTTGTAATATTATAAGTATGGAGGTTATATGTTTATAATAAGAGATGATAGAATAGAAACCGAGAATAAAACTATTAGATTTCCCCTTCCTTTAATAAATAAAATAGAAGAGGAAATTAAGGGTAAAAATGTATCTTTTTCAAAATTTGTAATTGAGGCATGCAAATATGCCCTTGATAATATGGAAGATAATGAAATAAAAGAAAAAAAGTAAATCTATTTAAAGACTTACTTTTTTTTACTTATGATATTCAAATTCAAAATCAAGAATTTTAACAATAGCTCCTTCTTCTATTCCCATTTTTTCTAATTCGTCATCAATTCCCATTTTTCTTAATTTTTTAATAAATCTATCTATACCATCTTGAGATTGAAAATTAACCATCTTAAACATTTTTTCAATTTTTTTACCATAGATAATATACTCATTGTTATCTTTTCTTATTTCAAATGGCTTTTCTTCTTCAAATTTATATAAAACATGAGATAAATATTCTCCTTCTTCATATAAAGGTGTATTTGGTTCTTTATCAACTAAATCAGCTAATTTAACAAGAACTTCATTAAGACCTTCATTTGAAATAGCTGTAATTGGAAATACATCAACTTGAACTTTTTTCTTAAATTCTTCTAAGTTTTTAGAAGCATTAGGAAGGTCCATTTTATTAGCAATTACTATCATAGGTTTCTTCATAAGTTTAGGACTAAAGTTTTCAAGTTCTTTATTAATACTTACAAAATCGTCATAAGGATTTCGTCCTTCAAGAGAAGACATATCAATTACATGAGCTATTACTTTAGTTCTTTCAATATGTCTTAAAAATTTATCTCCAAGTCCTACTCCCTCGCTAGCTCCTTCAATTAATCCAGGTAAATCAGCCATGACAAAGCTTCTATTATCTATTGTTTTAACAACTCCTAAATTAGGTGTTAAAGTTGTAAAATGATAATCAGCTATTTTAGGTTTAGCCCGACTAACTTTAGATAAAATTGTACTTTTTCCAACACTTGGAAAACCAACTAAACCAACATCGGCTAATAATTTTAATTCAACTTTTAAAACTTTTTCTTCTCCAGGTTCACCATTTTCACTAAAGTTTGGAGCTGGATTACTTAAGGTTTTAAATGCTGTATTTCCACGTCCTCCTCTACCACCTTTGGCAACAATTACTTCATCATCTACATTTTTCAAATCAGCAATAATTAAATTGGTATCATAATCAGTTACAACTGTCCCTTGAGGTACTTTAATAATAACATCCGTGGCATTTTTCCCGTCCATATTCTTACCACTTCCGTTTTCCCCTTTACTGCCTTTTATAGTTTTCATATATCTTAAATCTATTAAAGTATGTAAGCCTGTATCAACTTTAAATATAATATTTGAACCTCTTCCTCCGGAACCTCCAAAAGGTCCTCCCATAGGAACAAATTTCTCACGACGAAAGGCAATACAACCATCTCCACCATTTCCAGCAATTACTTTAATTAAAGTCTCGTCTATAAACATAAAATCACCTTCTTTAAGTTACTAAATCGGCTAAATTATATCATTAATACAAAAAAAAAGCAAATCTGCTTTTTAATTTTCTATTTTCTTAGCTACTACTACAAATCTTCCATCTTCCTGAGAATATTCGCAAGTTGATAAGGTTAATAATTGGTCTCCATACTTAGCATCAACCTTAGTATCATAAATACTAGCCTTTTTAGCACTTTGGACATAATCATTATACTCTTGTTCATTTTTAGCATTAACAAAATAATAATATCTAAATACATTCTTTTCATTTTTATAATAAACTCTTGAATAAAATACAGCTAAAATTTCATAAGTTGCATCTTCTTTTAAAGTTGTAAAGTTAATCTTTGTATGTTTTTCATAAAAATCTTTCTTAGAATATTTATACAAATCTTCAAACATTAAACCATTTTTAGCTCTATGTCCATATATTAAATAATTAGAACTTCCATTTTCTAAATCAAAAGATTTATCTAAAAAAGGTGTTCCATATACGGAATATTGTCTTTTATAATCATGAGTTAAATAGAAATCATTGTCAGTAGTTTGAACAACCGGATAATTAATTCTTGTATCTTCTATTTCTATCCAACCAATTATTTCTTTATTTTCTTTTTGAAGTTCCTCTAATTTAAGTATTTTTTCACTTTTTTTGTCCTCTACTTTTTCTTCTAAGCCTTTATCTAGAGGAATATTATCAATATCTAATAAACTATTCTTTTTAGCTTTATAATCTTGATAAAAATAGGTAGCAATATATCCTAAACTTATTAAAAGAATTAGTATAAAGATAAAAATTACTACTCTTGCTTTACGAATTTTTCTTTTTTTCTTTTTTTCTTTAGGGGTATTTATTATTTTTTTTATTTCTTCGTTAGAGTTTATATTACTTGGACTAATTTTTTTAGAATTTACAATACTCTCTTTATTAACTTTGACTTCTTTATTAGGAGTTTGGTTCTTACTATTTTTACTATTTTTGTTATTTTTATTATAATTACTATAATTTGTTTTTTTCTTATTAGTACTTTTTACATTACTTGAAGTCTTCTTAGTTTGATTACTTTTAGTCTTATTACTTTGATTTTTAGTTTTAGTATTTGATGTTTTAATTTGAGTACTATTTTTATTTTTAGTTTGATTTGTTTTTTTCTTACTATTATTTTTTTTATTTTCCATAATTATCACTAACCTTAAAAATGAAGTAGAACATCTACTTCATTTTATTTTATACTAATTATATCTTTTTTTCAAGACTACTATTCCTGTTGTTGATACTAAAACAGCTAATAGACTAATACCTAGTAAATCTTGAACTCCAGTTTTAGGAGTATCGTCTTTTTCTGGTTTAACAGACTCAGGTAATTTTTCAAACTTAACTGTTAATTTAGCATTTTGACTGAACTTAGTTTTTTCTAGGTCTACTTTTTGATTTTTCTCGTCATATAAACCTACAAACTTATAACCACTATCAGGTGTCATGATTTTTTCAAGTTCTTTTTTATCTTCTCCAGTTAAAGAACTTAATGTCTCATCTTTCTTTATTGTAAATGTCCATTTTCCTGCTACTTCAATTGTAACATATTCAGCACTTGGAGCTTCTACTGTAATTTTGTCTGGTTTAACTTTTAAAATTACTGTTTCATCAACTTTATTATCATTATCCCAGTCAAATTCCCATCTAATAAGCTCTACAGCCTCACTTCCAGCTTTTAATTGGGTCTTATCAACACGTTTCCACATGTTAATAAAATGATTACCTGTACCAGCTGTATTATCTGAGTCTTTCTTTTCCCAGAAAGAACCACTTTTACCATTAGCTGTATAAGTTGCATCTTGTAAGTCATCATCACCCATATCAGTAGGAGCCATAACTTTAAGACCAATCCACCAACCAGCAACATCTCTACCAATTCCTGGTTCAGCAGGTGCCCATTTAAGGTTTACTTCGTCATACTCAATTGTTATAGTTGAACCATCTTTACTTTGAGTTGCCGTTCCACCTGATAAATAACTAACTGTTCCTAGTTTATCAGCAGTAACATCAGCTTTTACAGGTAGTACAAATAACATTACAGCTATAAATGATATAATGCTAATTAAAATATTTTTCTTCATAATTCACCATCCTTAATTATATTTAATATTAATTTTAACTAAAAGTCAATAAAAAATATATAATAATATAATTATTTTTTAAGAACCTTTTGTTTTCCTGGAATACTCTCTTCATTCATAACCGGAGCATTGTTTTTTATTCGTCCTCCAGATAAACTAACGTCAGTTTGGTTTATCTTCACGATATTTGGTTCTAACAAATATTGTGAAATAACCCCCCGATTATATAGACCACTTTTGTTGAAAGTTAATTCAAGTGTTAACATACTTGATGGAAAATTAGGATTACTATATTTAGAAATATCAGAAGCTGGAGGAGTACAAATCTTAGTATAATTTGGAAATTCCCGATAAGAATAAAAATGATGATGTCCTTCAATAACTAAAGTTTCTTTTTTTAAGTTTTCATAGTCAAATGATGGTAAATTAACTGAATCAGTTTCAAGGGTATGAAAAAGAAAAATTCTATCATTTTTAATATTTAATATACCTTGTCTATAACCTAAATTAATAAAATCATGCCGATAAGTTTCTAAAAATTTTAAAAAATCAAGCCCCATCTTTTTTAAAGGGTCTAAATCATGATTTCCTAAAACAGCAACATTTAAAATACTTTTATCAAATGGATAAACTTTCAAAAAATGCTCAAGTTGGTCAATATGATTATCATGTAAATGGTCAAGACCAAACGTAATACCATCAATTATATCACCAGCAACTAAAATAATATGATAATTATTCTTTATACAAAAATTATATATATTATCTAATAAATCTGGTCTTTCATAAGTTGAACCAATATGTAAATCTGAAATAATAACAGCCTTAAAATCTTGACTTTGAGGACTAGTAACAATTGTTTTTTCTATCAAACCATTTCCTCTGTTGTTTTTACAATTAAGACATTTTTTCATTAAATACAACATTGTACCATCTTCATAATACTTTCTTTTAAACTCCATACCTTTATTTTGTAAAATCGTGATTAAATTATAAATTTGCTTAAACGATAAATTCATAATTGCTGATATTTCTTCAATTGTCTTACCACTTTCTATTAAAGATAAAAGTTTCTCCATTATAACTGACATATTATCACCATATAAATTATATTATAGCTTTTCATAGTAAGTCATTAGAGTTGACAAAAAAATTACAGAATAATCTGTAACTATTTTTTTTATAAATTATTAGAAAGTGAAACAAATACTTCTAAAGGCAAATCCTCAGCCCTTACTGTTAAATCATAATCATATTTTTTAAGTATTTCTAAAACTTTTTCTAAATCATAATTCTTTAAATTATTTTTTATATTTTTTCTTTTATACTTAAATGAGTCTTTAAGTACTTTATTAAATTTATCTTTATCTTTTAAATATAATAAATTATCTTTTTTTATTAAAGAAATTACCATACTATCTACTCTAGGTTTAGGAGTAAAGGAATTACGTGATACAATAAATTCTTTTTTTAAATCAAAATAATAGTTTAAATATACGGTTAAAGAATTATATTCACGCATACCTGGTTTAGCATTAAATCTATCTCCTACTTCTTTTTGAATCATAACCGTTATATACTCAAATGGAAGATTACTATCAATTATTTTTTCAATTATTGGAGTTGTTATATAATAAGGAAGATTAGCTACTAAATATAAATTACTATATGCAAATTCTTTTATATCTTCTTTAATATTTCTTTTTAAAAAATCAGCAAATATAATTTTTATATTATGAAAATCTTTTAAATTATCATCTAATACTTCTTCTAGTCTATCGTCTATTTCATAACATAATACATTAGTTGCAACTTTAGCTAATCTTTTAGTTAGATTACCACTTCCTGGACCTATTTCTATAACTAAAGATTTATCTTTTATAGGAACACACTCAAGAATTCTATCTAAAACATTATTATCATTCAAAAAATTTTGACCTAAAGATTTTTTATATATAAAATTATCCATAAAAAATTCCTTTCAAGTAGTTTTATTATACCATATTAATTTATTATTTAATAGATAATTATAATTTTCTTTAAAGGGAATATAATTAATTAGATGGATATGAAAAAAGGTATGTTTATATTAATTATTTTAATTTTAATTGTAAGTTTTCTATGTTTATTTAAAAATAAAAAAGATTATAAAAGTAAAAATACTAATCCATATCAAGTATTTACTTTCTATAAAACTAAGAATTTAAAAAGATACGAAGATTATTATCTTAAAACCAAATTAGATTATAAAAATGTTATTTTACATGTTAATATAGGTCTTGATAGAAGTTTTTATACTAATCCTAAGGAAATTACTTTATTCTCTACCTTAATGCTTGTTAATAAATATAACTTTGTAGGAAAAAACTTTAAAGTTCCTAACCTAGTTAAAGTTAAAGAGTTCTCTAAAGATAATATGAAACTTGAAAAAGAATGTATGGAAGCTTTTGTTAAAATGGCAAGAGATGCTAAAAGTAAAGGTCTTAATCTAAGAGCAATTTCAACTTATAGAACTTATGATTATCAAGAAAAATTATACACAAATTATGTTAAAAACGATGGTGTAAAAAAAGCTGACACCTATTCAGCTAGACCAGGGTTCTCAGAACATCATACAGGACTTGCAATTGATATAGATAATATAAAAAAAAGCTATTTAGAATTTGAAAATACTAAAGAATTTAATTGGATTATTGAAAATGCTTATAAATATGGTTTTATTTTAAGATACCCAAAAGATAAAGTTGATATAACTGGTTATATATATGAACCTTGGCATTATAGATATGTAGGTATTAAAGTTGCTTCTTATATAAAAGAAAATAATATCTCTTTTGAAGAATATTATTATGAATTCTTAGATAAATAAAATTAATAACTTGTAAATATTATTTTGGTATTTATTGCCCATAAATTTTTCTATATTTCTCTAGTATTTTTTCTCTTTCTATTTCAGTTGTAGATTTTCCTACTATACAATTATATAATTTTTTCTTTATTTCAGCAGTTAAAGGCATACCCTCTTGAGCCATAGCTCCATCTACTTTTTTAATTTTTTTCTTAATTTCACTTTCACTTATTTTTTTATTATTATCCAAAAAAATCACTCACTCTCTTAAAGTTTTTTTACGTTTTTACTTTGTAACATTTCTTCCCAGTCATTAGATATTTCATGAATAGCCTTTTTAGCTAATTTATAATTATCTAATAGAATATACATTTTATTATTTCTAGGTTCTTTTATTTCTATAAGTAAAGCTGGTTCTTTAATTGACAAATTCATTATAACAGAAAGTCCCATAATTGACATTTCGTCTTGACAGCATATTTCTTTTAATTCTTGATATAAAGCTAAATATAATTCACATACATTATCTTCATTAATAATCATATTAAATGGTGTTTTATCTATTATAATATCATTATTTAAAGAAGATTTTATAATAGGAACATTATTTTCAAAATTAAAATTTATAGTTAAAATGGCATTACTTTTATTTGTAAATACCCTCTTCATATATGAAACTAAATTAGAACCATAATTAACACTCATAATTTCTCCTTAATGACAATATTATATAATCATATAGAAAAAAATACAAGAAATATATGGCAATCGCTTAAAAAAGAAAAGAAAAATGGTGTATAATTAAATCAAGGTAAAAAGAGAGTTGATTTAATTATG
>CANQEQ010000034.1 GCA_947595345.1 uncultured Bacilli bacterium
CACCTATCAAGACGATACAGGAAATAAAGTAGACGAAGAAAATACAACTTTAAGTCAAACATATACCTTTGAAGAAAATAAAGTAGTTAAAGTACAGGTCTATGTAACATCAAAAAATGTAGAACCAATAAATGCTGATATAAATATAAAAGTAACAAAAAATGGAAATGAAACAATAGAAATGTTAAGGACAATGAGTTTAAGAGGAGCCAACGAATATTATTGTCAAAATAATGGGTTTACTAAATTATCAGACTGTTTACTTGTATCTGAACAATATAGTAAAGATGTAGAAAGTGCTAAGTTAGTAATAACTAAAAAAGGTGCACCAACCTTAGATAAAACAGCACCTGAAATAACCTATATTGCAACTCCGGAAAAACCAGGAGCAATTGTATTTCAAAATCCCATTAATGCTTGGGCATATGCTGATAGTGTGAATTTTGATGTTAATAATGGTAGATTTTACTTGACAGGAAATTTAAAAACAAATCAAAGTTTGTCAAGTGCTATGAATGATAAATGGACATGTGGAACTGGAGGAAATAATATTACAGTTTGTGACACAGTTTATCATATAACGTCAATGGAAGGGAATACAATTAAGACTGCAACAAGTAGAACGTATCAAATAGCTAATGCAATTGGTTCAGAGGTAGGACTATATCAAACTACTGATAATGATGGGGACACATATTTTTATAGAGGTGATGTACAAAATAACAACGTCAAATTCGCTGGGTTTTATTGGAAAATAGTAAGAATAAATGGTGATGGTTCAGTTAGATTAATTTACAATGGAACAAAATCTAGTTCAACTGGTATGGATGCATCAAGTATAACAGGTACAGGTATAAAATATAATGAAAGAGCTGGAAGTCCTACATATGTAGGCTATATGTATGGAAATAATTTTTCTGAAATTCCAGTTAAAAGTAAAGCAGTAACATATAGTGGAATTGCAAGTGGAACGGAATATTATTTTGCAAAGGAATATTCAAGTGATAATTCTTCAAAAACGTTTAAATTAACAAATGCTGACTATGTAGGAACATTTACAAATTGGAATGAATCTGGAAAACTTTCTGAAGGTTACAAATACACATGCATGTCGACGTCACCTGATGCAACATGTGAATATTTATTTGAAATAACAACTTTTTATGATGCAACAAATTCTAGTGTGTGTGTTTGGTCATATATTTTAACAAGTTATGAAGCTACAAAAGAAAATGTAGTTAGTAGCAATGCTAAAACTATACTTGAGAATTGGTATAGTGAAAAATTAGAAATTGCAACTGAGTCTGGTCAAACTGCTGATAAGTATATAAATACAGGAGGAACATTTTGTAATGATAGAAATTTATCAACACAAAAAGGAAATGGCGATGGTTTTTCCTTTGTTCCTTCAACTATTTATGCTTCATATGAACGTATTCATGATAAGAAAACAGCAAGTTTAGTTTGTTCAGATGTAGAGCATGATTTATTTAGTGCAAAAGGAAGTGAAGGAAAAGGCAATAAAAAATTAGAAAAACCAATAGGCTTAATAACAGCTGATGAAGTAGCTTTGGCTGGAGGAATATATGATACCAAAAATGAGAAGTATTATTTAAACACAGATGGTTATTTTTGGACAATGTCACCTCAATATTTCAGTGCAGAATGGGCTGGAGCTTATTTATGGTTTATAATTGCAACTGGTGACCTTAGAGGTTGGGGACCAGCTACAGAATCTTATATTGGTCTACGTGCAGTTATAAATCTAAAATCAGATGTACTACTTGCCGGTGGAAACGGTACAATGGACGACCCATATACAGTAAAGTTAGCAAGTTAATTAAGGTAATGAAAGAGAATAGTAAGAAAAATAAATAAAAGAAAATAGAATTATATGAACATAAATTAGAAAGTATCTAGTTTATGTTTTTTTTATTCTTAAAATAATTATGTATTTATTGTGAAATTATTTGACATTAACTATTAAAAGACATATAATGTAATGGTCTAGTTAAAAAATATATTTATATAAATAAAAATATTTCAGTTCTTGAAATATTTTAATTATCATAAGGAGGTAAAAATGTTTAAACTATTTAAAAATTTAGGAAAAAAAGAATTTTTATTTATTGTTATATCAATAGCTTTTATTGTTGTACAAGTTTTATTAGATTTAAAGCTTCCTGATTATATGGAAAATATTACAACTTTAGTACAAACAGGTGGAAGTAGTAGTGAGATTTTAAAACAAGGCTTTTTTATGTTAGGTTGTGCTTTTGGAAGCTTAGCTACAAGTTTTGTTGTGGGATTTTTAGCAACTTATATTGCCAGTCGTTTTGGTGAGGTTATTAGAGGAAAAGTATATCGTAAAGTATTAAACTTTAGTATGGAAGAAATAAAAGAATTTTCAGTTTCAAGTTTAATTACTAGAACTACTAATGACGTTGGTCAAGTTCAAATGTTAATTTCATTTGGTTTGCAAGCTTTAATTAAAGCCCCAATTATGGCTGTATTTGCAATTGGAAAAATTGCTGGTAAGAATATGCAATTTAGTATATTAACTTTTATTGCTGTTTTCTTATTACTTATATTAATAACAATTATTATATTTACAGTTATACCAAAATTTAAGATTGTTCAAAGATTAACAGATAATTTAAACCGTATTACAAGAGAAAATTTAACGGGTATTAGAGTAGTTAGAGCTTTTAATGCTGAAGAGTATCAAAATAATAAATTTAATGAAGCTAATCAAGAATTAACAAATACTCAATTATTTAATCAAAGAGTAATGGGAATTATGCAACCTTTTATGTCTCTTTTAATGTCAACTTTGACTTTAGCTATTTATATTACAGGTAGTATTTTAATTAAAGAGACAGTAGGAGTTACTGGGAAATTACAAATTTTTAGTGATATGATAGTTTTTTCTTCTTATGCTATTCAAGTTATAATGTCATTTATGATGTTAGTCATGATATTTTTGATTTATCCAAGAGCTAGTGTATCAGCTAAAAGAATTTTAGAAGTTTTAAATAAAGAAAATAAAATAAAATCAGGAAATAAAAAGAAAGGGTTAGAAACTGGAACAATAGAATTTAAAAATGTTTCCTTTAAATATCCGGATGCAGCTGAATATTTAATTAAAGATATTTCTTTTAAAGCAAAACGAGGTGAAACTATTGCTTTTATAGGTGGAACTGGTTCAGGTAAATCTACATTAGTTAATTTAATTCCAAGATTTTATGATGTATCAAGTGGAAGTATTTTAATTGATGGAGTTAATATAAAAGATTATGACCTTGAAACTTTACATAAAAAAATAGGCTATGTTCCTCAGAAAGCTGTTATGTTTATGGATACTGTAAAAGGTAATGTTGCTTATGGAAAATCACTTAATAAAATAAGTGAAGACGATATAAAAAAAGCCCTTGATGTAAGTCAAGCAACTGAGTTTGTTTCTAAGATGGAAGATGGTTTGAATTCTTTTATTGCTCGTGGTGGTACTAATGTAAGTGGTGGTCAAAAGCAAAGATTAAGTGTAGCAAGAGCTGTTTCACGTCGTCCGGAATTCTATATATTTGACGATACTTTTTCAGCCCTTGATTATAAAACAGATTATAATTTAAGAAAAGCTTTAAAAAAATATACCAAAGATGCTACAACTTTAATAGTTGCTAGTAGAGTAGGAACGATTTTAGAAGCTGATAAAATAATTGTCCTTGATAATGGAGAAATGGTTGGTATAGGAACCCATCAAGAACTTCTTAAAAATTGTAAAGTTTATTATGATATTGCTACCAGCCAATTAGATTTGGAGGAATTAAGATGAGATCAGGCAGAAGAAGAGTGAATGAAAAACCTAAAGATTTAACATCTTCCCTTAAAAAGTTATTTTTCTTTTTAAAACCATTTATTATTCCTATTATAATTGCAGTAGTTTTAGCTGGAATAGGTTCTATATGTTCTATTATTGGTCCTGATAAAATAAAAGAAGTAACTAATGAAATAATGTTAGGTTTGACTAATGAAATCAATATGAAAAAAATTATGAATATTGCTATTTTCTTAATTAGTTTATATTTAATTTCTTTTGTATTAACTTATGTTGAACATTTTATAATGGCAACCGTTACTAATCGTTTTTCTAAAAAACTTCGTGATTCAATTAGTGAGAAAATTAATAAATTACCACTTAAATATTTTGATACAACACCATATGGAGATATTTTATCAAGAGTTACTAATGATGTTGATACTATGAGTCAAACTATAAATCAAAGTATTGGTACCTTTGTTAGTAGTCTAACCTTATTAATTGGTTCTATTATCATGATGTTTTATACTAATTATATATTAGCAATTACAGCTATTCTTGCTAGTTTATTTGGATTTTTATTCATGTCTTTAGTTCTTTTCAAAAGTCAAAAGTATTTTGAAGAATTTCAAGAAGAACTTGGAAATTTGAATGGACAAATTGAAGAGACTTATACAGGACATAATATTGTAAAAGTTTATAATGGCTATGATTATGAAACGGAAGTATTTGATAAAATAAATGAAAAAATGTTTAAAAGTGCTATGAAAAGTCATTTTTATTCCGGATTAATGCAACCATTTATGGGATTTATTGGCAATTTTGGTTATGTAGCTGTATGTGTA
The DNA here is from genome assembly GCA_947595345.1 of uncultured Bacilli bacterium. Lineage (GTDB taxonomy): Bacteria > Bacillota_I > Bacilli_A > RF39 > UBA660 > RUG591. The sequence goes on from CANQEQ010000034.1 coordinate 4,663, forward strand.
GTTGGTTCTTATTTAGCTTTAAATGGAACTATATCATTTGGAGTTATAATTGCTTTTACTCTTTATGCTAGATTATTTACCCAACCTTTAAGTCAACTTGCACAAGTTGCCACTTCATTCCAAAGTGCTGGGGCTGCCAGTGAGCGTGTCTTTGATTTCTTGAATGTAGAGGAAATGAAACTTGAAGATAAGATAAAACACTTAGATAAAGATAAAGTTAAAGGTGATATAGAATTTAAACATGTTAATTTCTCTTATGATTTAAGTAAAACAATAATTAAAGATTTTAGTGCGAAAGCCAAGGCTGGTTCTAAAATTGCAATTGTAGGACCAACGGGAGCTGGAAAGACTACTTTAGTTAATCTTTTAATGAAATTTTACTTAATTAATTCTGGTGATATTTTAATTGATGGTGTTAGTGTTAAAGATTTAACTAGAGAAAATATTCATGATTTATTTATAATGGTCCTTCAAGATACTTGGGTATTTGAGGGAACTATTAAGGAAAATATTGTGTATAATACTAAAAATGTATCCGATAAAAAAATAAAAGAAGCTATTAAAGAAGTAGGACTTGACCATGTTATAAATACTTTAAGTAATGGCTATGATACAGTTTTAAGTGATAATGAGATTTTATCAGCTGGTGAGAAGCAATTATTAACAATTGCTCGTGGTATGATAAAAAATGCACCTTTCTTGATTTTAGATGAGGCTACCTCATCAGTTGATACAAGAACAGAAGAGATTGTAACGAAAGCTATGGATAAACTAACTAAAGGAAGAACCTCATTCATAATAGCTCATCGTCTTTCAACTATTAAAAATGCTGATTTAATTTTAGTTTTAAATGAAGGAAATATAGTTGAACAAGGAACTCATAAAGAATTGCTAGAAAAAAATGGGTTCTATGCTAATTTATATAATTCACAGTTTGAAAGTATCAATAAATAAAATGTCAAGTTACTTAAAATTAAATGCTTAAAGTGTTATACTAGTATTAAAAGGAGGATATATGAGTAATTTAACACAAAATTTATATAAGATAGACGATTTATATATAGTAAAATTTAAAGATAATTGGGAGTATGATGTAAATAATCATGAATTAAATTCTCATGAATTTCCTTTTTGTCTTGATACTTTTTACATAATTGAAAGAGAAAAAATAAAAGACGAATTTAAGTATAATGAATATTATGAAGAATGTATAACCGGAATAGATTTTTATAGTAGAAGTGAATATAAAGATTTTAATGATGTTCCTCCTATATTTATTAGTATTGAAACAATTCCTTTAGAGTATTTTACCGAGGAAGAATTAGCTAGTCGTTTAGTTTCTTCAAGTAGATTATTTGTTATTTTTCAACTTTTAAATTTTAAAGAATTAACGAAAGAAAAAGAGAAGCCTAAAGTTTTAAAATATGGAGAGAAAGTATGTTAGAAATAGTTGAATTTTTAAAAAATAATAAAAAAACTATTAGTACTATGGAATCAGCTACTGGGGGTTATATAGCCTCAAGTATTACTAATATAAGTGGTTCAAGTTTAGTTTTTAAATTTGGAGCCGTTACTTATTCTAATTTATATAAAATAAAAATGGGAGTAGACGAGAAGATAATAAACAAATATTCAGTTTATAGTATGGAATGTGCTAAAGATATGAGTTTAAAAATTTCTAAGTTTACAGATTCTGATTATGGAATTGGAGTAACCGGGAAAATAAATGATTATGACCCCAATAATTTAATGGGTGATGATAAGGAAGTATTTTTAAGTATTTATTCTAAAGAACTTGATACTTATTATACTAAGAAAGTAAAAGTTTTAAATCAAAGTAGAGAAGAGAATAAAGAATTAATTAAAGAAGCTTTAGTTAATTTATTTAAAGAAAATATTATGAAATAAAAGAACATAAATTAGAAGAACTAGTTTATGCTCTTTTTATATGTTTTTGATACTTCACTTTCAAGTTCGTTTATAACTTTTATTTGACTTAAATCACCTATAATATAATAAGGTTGATTTGAACCAAATTCAAAAGGCTTAATTAATCTATCGGCATATCTATTAAAAAGAACTCCGACGCCTCCTTTAGAGAGCCATCTAATAACTTTTTTATTACTATCGTCAACTAATATATTATTAGAAACTTGAATACCTTCTACTTCGTCTTTAGAAATATCTTTAGGAATAGTAATTGTCGTGATATTAGGAAGTAAGTAATCAAAAGTTTCCGTTTTAAAAACAGCTTCTCTAAAAGAACAAACATGAGTTAGTACATATAATTCTAAAAACATATTGCTTTCACTTAAATCTTGTATTTTATTAACAGCATCATTTAAAATTCCTCCAGATTGAAATAAAAAACTCCAATCGGCATTTCTAAAATAAGTTGTTATTTCTAAATCTTTTTTAATATTCTTTTCGTGCATTTCTTTGAATGCTTGAATTTCACTGTCAAATATGACACCATCACAGTCTATGTAAACATTTCTTTTCATATAAAACCTCAAAATTCATTATAACATAAAAAAATAACTTTGGTTCTAACTTGACACTTTTTTTAATAATATATAATGAATATGAAAAAAATAAAGAATTATATAAGTTCTAAAGATTTAAAAATAAATTATTTTAGTAGGCATCTTAATGTTCTTAACTATGACTCGATTATCACTTTAGAAAATGATAAAGTAGTTTTAAGTAAAGATAATAAATTAATAACTATTAAAGGTCATGATTTAAGTTTATTAAAACTTTTAGAGATGGAAATTTTAATAGAAGGAGATATAAAGACAATTGAATTGTAAAAATATGAGTAGGTGATAAATATTAATAATATATATATTGTTAAAATACCTGAAAAATATTTTAAAAAGATTATAAAATTTCACATATATATAACAAAAATTGTTAAGAAGAAAGATAATTATTTACTATATCTAGATTATACTAATTATAAAAAAATAGAAAAATTTAAAAAAATATATAATATAGAATTAGAAGAATATAAAGGATTAATAAAATATCAAAAAATATTAAGTAAACATTATCTTTTTTTTATTATGTTCTTTTTAGGTTTAGGGTTTTTAGTTTTTCTTTCTAATCTAATTTTTAAAATAGAAATCAAAACAACTAATGAAGCTCTTAAAAATTTAGTTAGTAAAGAGTTAGAAAATAATAATCTAAGTTTATATAAGTTTGTTAAAAGTTATAAAGAAAAAGAAAAAATAAAGAGTAGTATTTTAGATAATAATAAAGATAAATTAGAATGGTTAGAAATTACTAGAAGTGGAACAAAATATATAGTATCTTTAGAAGAGAGAATTATAGAAAATATAGAGGATGAAAAAACACCAAGAGATATAGTAGCTTTAAAAAATGCAATTATATTATCAATTGAAGCTAGAAGTGGCAGTATTGTAAAAAAGTTAAATGATTATGTTAAAAAAGGTGAAGTTATAGTAACCGGGAAAATAACTCATAATGATGAGGTTAAAGATTTAATTAGGGCTGAAGCTGTAATCTATGGTGAGACTTGGTATAATGTTCATGTATCATATCCTATTGCTTACTATGAAAAAACAAGAACTTTAAAATCTAAAAAAAGACTTAGTTTAACGTTATTTAATAAGAAAATAAATTTTTTTGATAAAGCTCAATTTGAAAATGAAGAAATTGAAGAAACTAAAATATTTTCTAATAAGTTATTGCCAATTAAACTTAGTTATGAAAATGTCTATGAAGTTATAATTAAAGACCAAGTTTTAACACCTGAGGAGGCTACAACCGAAGCTATTAGAGTTGCAAGAAGTAAACTTTTGAATACTCTTCCTAAGGACTCAAAAATTTTAAATCAAAAAAAATTGAAAATTATTATAAATAATAGTACAATAGATGTAGATGTTTTCTTTAAAGTTTATGAAAACATAACCGATACAAGAGAGTTAGAAGAAAAGGGAGAATAATATGTTTAAATTAGCAACTGACTTAATAGCATTTATGGAAAATACTTGGCCTATTATAGCAATTACAATTATAGCAATAGTATCACTTAGAATTACTTATCTTGTTAAATATAAAAAGGAATTTGTTTTATATGAAGAAATATTACATTTAATATTTGTTGTTTATATTCTTTTGTTTTTCCAAGTTGTAACGTATCAAGATGTTATTTCTTATGGAAACAATTTTATTCCTTTTAAAGAATTAACCAGGTATTCAATTGGTTCTAGTTTGTTCTATAAAAACATTATTGGTAATATTTTATTATTCATGCCTTATGGTTTTTTTGCTTCCTATTTTTTAAGGTTAGATAAGAAAAAAATAGCTTTTCTTTTGGTTTTGTTGGTATCGCTTGGAATAGAATGTGTGCAACTTGTAATTGGTAGATGTTTTGATGTAGATGACATATTTTTAAATATAATTGGAGGTATGCTTGGATATTTTCTTTATCGTTTATTATATAGAATTACTGATAAAATGTCTAAAGGAGCAATTAGTACTTTATTAGTTACGGTAATTATTGTTCTTACAATTGTACTTTTATATGTGATGATGTGAGGTAGTATGAAGATAGGATTATTTAATGAAACAAATGAAGAATTAGACGAATATTTTAAAATTGTATTAAAAGTTTTAAAAGGTGGTTTAAAAAAATTAGGTTTAAAGAAAGTAGAATTTAATGTTATTATAGTTGATAATAAATATATTCATGAATTAAATAAAACATATAGAGGAATTGATAGGGAAACTGATGTTATTAGCTTTGCTCTTGAAGACGATAAGACTTTTAATCCGGAAGAAAGGGTATTAGGAGATATTTATATTTCAATTGATAAAGTATATAGTCAAGCTAAAGAATATAATCACTCCGTTTTAAGAGAACTTTCCTTTTTAGCTGTTCATGGAATGTTACATTTACTTGGATATGACCATATGGTTAAAGAAGAGGAAGAAGAAATGTTTAAGTTACAAGAAGAAATTTTAGAAATAGCTGGGATAGTAAGATAAATATTTTTCTTGCTTTTTTTTAATTTCATGTTAGAATAACCATTAGGTGGTTTTGATGGACAATTTATATTCGGTTTATTTACTTAAACGTCATTATTTAATGCCTTTAAATAGTTTAAATATTGATTCAGATTTAGACGATTATAGAGTTTATACAGTAGTTGATTATACAATCGCTTCTTTAGAAAATGAAAACTTTAAAATATTAGAAGGCCTTTATGAAGGCGACTTAGTTATTTTAAGTGATTATTATTATGATGAGGAGTATTTAGTTTTAATAGATAAAAAGATTACTAATCAAAGAGATTTAGAAAGTGAAAGAAATAAAAGAAGCAAGAATTTATATAATTTTTTAGGAAAATATTATATGAAAATTGATAAATTATTCTTTATTGTAAAAGATTTAGAAGCCATTGCAACTATTAATTCAATTTTATTAAAACAAGTTAAAAAAAGCTCTGATAAGGTTATTAGTCTTACAGAATGTTATAAAAGATTTTAAAAAAATAAAGATAAATTTAGTTAAAAGTCGGGAAAATAAGGATTTTTCTTGACTTTTTAAGCATTTTAGTATATAATATGGGCTATTAAAGGGGGCACTTATTATGTATACGGAAGAAGAAGAGTTTGATTACAACGAATATTTAAACGAAGATGATGATAATAATTCTAGAAAACCTTTTTTAGATAAAGGGGTTATAATTAAGATTTTAATAATTATAGGAATTTTATTAGTTTTAATATTTGCTGTTTTTCTAATTAAAAATAAATTAGTAAATAAGGAAGAAAAACCTAAAGAAGAGACACCTATTGTTGAGAATAATGATGATGATAACCGAGTATTTAATAATAATTTAGCTATTTTACAAAATGCTGGAATTGAATATTTCTTTAAAGATGACCATAAACCTAAAGAAGTAGGAGAAACAGTTAAAGTAAGTGTTGCTGAATTAAAAGAAAATGGTTATATAACAGATATATTTGATTATAATGGTCTTGTCTGTGGTTATACAAGTTCTTATGTTAGTATGACAAGAAATAAAAATGACTATTTATTAGAAATATATTTAAGTTGTGAACAACAAGAAGATACAGTTAAATATTATTATAATTTAGATTATGAATGTTTAACATGTAATGGTGAGGAATATGAACCAGACAATTCAACAGATGATGCTACACCTGATGAGAATGTTCATGATGGAACTGATAGTACTTTAGCTTGTAGCTTTGGTGGCTGGACAACAGAATATAAAGCCGACCAAAGTCTTGAAAGAGAAACTAGAGTATTAGTAAAAGGTTATAAAGAAGAAATAACATATGGAGAATATGGAATAAAATCTGAAACTCCAATTGAGTCTAATGATAAAATTGATGTAAAAGTAGAAGCTGGTACTAAACAAGTATCAACTCTAACTGATTGGGTTACAACTACAACTAAACCAGAAAATAAACTTGGTCGTAAGATAGAAACCTATACCGAGAAAGTTCCATATACTTATAAAGAAAGTCATAAAGAAAAATATACTGTAACTCAAAAATCATGGGATAATAATGCTCTATACTGTGAAACTAAAGGTCGTTTAAATGTAGTATGTACATATGAAAAAACAGTATGGGAAACTAAAACCGGTTATAATACTAAAACATATTATAAATATCAAGATACAATAATAACAACAATTAATACAACTTATTATTCTTCAAGACCAAAATATATAAATGTAGTGTATACTGATTATGTCTTAGAAAGTGAACTTCCAAGTGGATATACTAAAGTACCTGGAAGTGAAAGAATAGAATATCGTTATAAAGACGTATGTGGAAAGTAGGGATTTACCTACTTTTTTCTTTTATGGTATAATTAATTAGGTGGTTTTATGAAAACTATAATTGATGATGTAGAAAGAGATGTGTTTATTACTAAAAAAAGAGGTAATAAAAATACTTATTTAAGAGTAAAAGAAGATTTGAATATCTATATAACAACTAATTACTATACACCTAATAGAGAAATAGAAAAACTAATTGAGGACAATAAAGCCTCTATTTCTAAAATGATTCTAAGATTAAAAAGAAAACAAGAAAAAGACGAGAATTTTATGTATTTAGGCAAAAAATATGATATAATATATTTGAACACGAAAGATATTGTAGTAGGTCAAGATAAAATATTTTTAAATCGTACTTATGATATAAATAAGTGGTTTTTAAAAGAAGCTAAACGAGTATTTAAGGAAGAACTTGATAAAATTTATGAGGTTTTTCCAAGAAAGATACCATATCCAAGTTTAACTATTAGAACTATGAAAACTAGATGGGGTGTTTGTAATACAAGAACTAAAAGAGTTACTTTGAATTTAGAATTAATAAAAAAAGATATAAAATATTTAGATTATGTAGTAGCTCATGAATTATCTCATTTAGTTTATCCAAATCATTCTAAAGATTTTTGGGCTTTAGTTGAATTAGTTATTCCAAATTATAAAGAATTAAGAAAGGAAATGCGAGAATATGAATGAAAAAATAATGAATGGGCGTGAATTAAGTTCTTTAATTCTAAACGACTTAAAAGAAAAAGTAAACAAATTAGATAGGAACTTAACTTTAGTTGTTATAAGTGTAGGAGATAATCCAGCTAGTAAAGTTTATGTAAAACAAAAAGAAAAAAAGGCTTTAGAAATAGGTTATAGTTTTACAAATTTACATTATGACGAGATTTCGGAGGAAGAATTAATTTCAGAGATTAAAAGTTTAAATGCTGACCCTAATGTTGTAGGAATGATTGTGCAATTGCCTTTACCAAGTTATTTAGATAAAAATAAAATTTTAAATACTATTTCACCTTTAAAAGATGTAGATGGTTTGACTAATACTAATTTTTTAAGATTAATTAAAAAAGAAGAGTGTTTAGAACCTTGTACTCCTAAAGGGGTAATAACTTTACTAGACTATTATAAAGTTCCTTATACTAAACTTAAGGTTGTAATTGTTGGTAGAAGTGAATTAGTAGGACTTCCTTTATTCCATATGTTATTAAATCGGAATGCAACAGTTACTTTGTGCCATTCTAAAACAATGAACTTAAAATCATATACCAAAGAAGCTGATTTATTAATTGTTGCCGTTGGAAAGCCTAACTTAATAACTAAAGATATGATAAAAGAAGGAGCTATTTTAGTTGATGTTGGAATAAATAGAATTGATAATAAGTTATGTGGAGATATAGAAGCTTCTTGTCTTTTAAAAGCCTCACTTATGACTCCGGTTCCTGGTGGAGTTGGACCTATGACGGTTGTTAGTTTGATGGAAAATGTATATAGAGCATATGAATTAGGAAAAGATAATTATGGAAAGAATACAGAAAGTAATTAGTAATTTAGGATACACCTCAAGAAGAAAAGCTGAAAAGTTAATAGAAGAGGGAAAAGTTTATATAAATTCTAAACAAGCTATTTTAGGAGATAAAGTTGGAAATAATGATATTATTAAAATAAATGGGGAAGTCTTAGATAGAAATAATAAGCAAAAAGAATATTATCTTCTTAATAAACCAAGAGGTTGTGTTACTACAACCAGTGATAATTTAGGAAGAAAGACTGTAGTAGATTTGATTGCTACCGATTTAAAAATTTATCCAGTAGGAAGACTTGACTATGATACAACCGGTGTTTTATTACTTACAAATGATGGAGATTTAACTAATTTATTAATTCATCCTAAGAATAATATAGAAAAGACTTATCTTGCTAAAGTTAAAGGAATAATTGGGGGCGTGGAAATTAATAAGCTTAAAAATGGTGTAGTAATTGATGGCAAGAAAACTAGTAAATGTAAAGCTAAGTTAAAAAGTTATAATAAAAAGACAAATACATCAATGGTTTTAATAACCATTCATGAAGGAAGAAATCACCAAGTTAAAAAAATGTTTGAAGCAATAGGTTTTGAGGTTTTAAAATTAACAAGATTAAAATTTGCCTTTTTAGATACAACTGGGTTAAAGTCTGGAGAATATAGAAAATTAACTCCTAAAGAGGTTAAAAGACTTTATAGTTTAGGTGATAAGCTTGAATAATTTTGTTAAAGAAGTTAAAAAAGATATTTATTTATCAAATTCTGATATAGAAATATTAAAAAGATATGAAATTGATTATGCAAATTTTAATAATATGAAAGAATTAATTTTTTATCTTAATTCAGTTATAAATAACTATGAAACAAATGAAGATTTAGAAGATTTATTAATAAAGTTATCAGAATATAATTATTATTTTAGAACTAATAAATAAAGAAAATCACTGCTTAGTTGCCAGTGATTTTAATATAGTAGTAATTTAATAAAAAAAGCTGTTATTAAAGAACTATACTTTCTTTTTAGGAAAATTCCAAAGATTAATCTTGTTTTTAATCTCTTTTTTTATACCTTAGTAATTTAAAAAGTTTTGATTAAAATCTTGCGCGCACGCCAGCAGTACCAGCTACCCAAAGGTTATTGAACTCTCCGGCCGTATTTAATCTAAGCATATTAGCATCAGCGTTTTCCGAATTGAAGTTAGAAGGCGACATCTAGAAACAGATTAACCTTAATTAAAGAATATAAAATTTATTAAGAAAAATCAAGTATGAATTATATAATTTTTTTAGCGTTTTTTTGAAAAAATTTTTCTCTTAAAAATTAACAAAAATTAAAAATTGTAAAAAAAATTAACGGAATTTTTAGTTTTGAAGTGCTTTTTTGAGTTCAATTTTAAATATTCAGTTAATTTTCTTTGAAAAAATGCAAATTTCCTTGATTTTTAAAATGTTGCATTAATAAATAAAGTGTGTTATTGTAAATAACTATGGAAGCAATTTAGAGCTAGGTGCCTGCCTTCTATTTTAATCAGGGGAACTTGGTTGAAAGA
>CANQEQ010000035.1 GCA_947595345.1 uncultured Bacilli bacterium
CCTATTAAAGCTGTTACAGCTATTCCTATTACAATTGCAAGTATTACTATTACTCCTAATAATTCAACTAATGTAAAGCCTTTTCTATCTTTCATATTTACTCCTTTAGCAAGCTAAACTTGCATCATATCCCGTAGTTTGATAAACATTTGTACTACCTTGATTACATGACAAAAATGCTTTTAAGCTATTGGTAGCTATTGTTACATATCCTTTACAAGTTGTATTACTACTTATATTTTTCATTTTTAATTCAGTTAAACAAATTTTACTTTTAGTTTTATAATTAGGATATGTTTTAGTATATTCAACCATCATATCCTCATACTTCTCATATTGAGTATTCCGATTATCACTTAACAATTTTGTTAAATTAGGTATAACTAACATCATGATTAAAGCTAATAAAGTGATAACTGCTATTAATTCTACTAAAGTAAATCCCTTTTTCGTTTGTTTCATATTACCTATTATCTCCTACTTTAAGTATAACAAATTATTAAGTAAAAATAAATATTATGAATTTAAAAAGTAGGCACTATTTTAATATTTTTGCTTTAAATTATATACTAAACAATATACCTGACCATTTTGCCGACGTTGGGAAAGTGTTAATATAGGAAATAATACTGAAATTGGTAGCTAAAGATTATCAATTATCAATATATAATGGTTATTTAATTGTCCAAAATGCTGACCCTAGAAAAAAAATATTCTACTTGGAAAAATACTCCTAAAAAATCTGTTAAACAAATAGAAAAAGAATTGTTTATAAATTCAATTCTTTTTTAATTTTATCTAAAATAAAAACCCTCATTATTATATAAGGGTTATTTTCAATATGGTGTCCCAGAAGGGATTCGAACCCCTGACACTCGCCTTAGAAGGGCGATGCTCTATCCAGCTGAGCTACTAGGACAACAACAAAGAGTATTATATAACAAATAATTGTTTTTTTCAATACCCTATTGTATTTTATGAATCTAAATCACTCACTGTGTCATTTCCTGATGTATTTTCTTTATCTAAATTATCATCAGTTGGAGTTTTAGGCTCCTCCTTTGACTCTTCCTTTTCTTTTGTTTGATTTTCTTCACCTGAATTTTGTTCTTTATTTGAAGTCTCATCATTTGGTGTTTGATTTTCTACTTTATCATTTAATTCAGGTTTGTTATTTTCTTCCTTAGAAGTTGAACCCTCACTTTCAGGTTTAGGTGGTTCAATTGGAGTAGAAGTATCTTTAGATTCTACTTTTTTATCTTCTTCCTTATTAACTGAAGTTTTATTATTTTCTTTAGTACTTTGATTATTATTCAAAGTTACATTAGATGTTATGACTCTTCTAGCTGTAATATAAACCATAATGTTAACTGAACTAATCTTTACACCATCACGTGGAGTAGATTGATGGATTATTAAGCCATTTCCCATATAAATACCTACATGAGAAGCATAACCTCTAGAATTACCATAGAAAACTAAATCTCCAGGTCTTAAATCACTTTTACTTACATATTTACCACTATAAAGTTGACTTCCAACAGTTCTTCCTAATGTAATTCCAAATTCTTTGTAAATCAATCTCGTAAACCCACTACAATCGGTTCCGGTTGTAAGTGAATTTCCAGCATATACATATCTTAAGCCTAAATAATGTTTAGCATATTCAACTAAACTTGAACCAGTTACACTATTATAACTTGGTTTTATATAAGATATATAATTTTGAGTTCTAACATTTAATTTACTAACACTTGTTCTAATAGTCTTAGTAGATGTAGAACTTCCGGTTTGACTCTTATTATAACTCATTGCCAAACTACTATTTGCTAATACTTCAGATTCATATACATTACTTAAAGTATTATAATCTTTAGGAGCCGTAAGTTCATTTGAAAGTGGTATATTAATAAGGAAATTCAAAGATAAAAAAGTAATGATTAAATTGCTAAAAACATAACAATTTAATCCCTTTTTCGTATTCATATTCTATTATGACACCTCTTGTTATGAATTTTATGTGCTATATTTTTAAATGCACATTTACTATGATAACAAAAACAAGAGTTTCAGTCAAATATTAATTGTATATAAATGTCAAGAATAGTCAAATTAGCTTAATATTTATATTTAAAACAGCCATATAATCCCATAGCTCCTAAGAGAAATAAAAGATAAGAAAATGACTCATGAATAAACTCAAAAATTTGCAAAATAAGGACATTTCCAAAATTATTTAAGGAATTAAAAACGGTCATAACTCCAGCTACAACTATAAACATTAAATTAAAAATTAAAATCATTTTATTTATTTTAGTTATATTAAAATCAGTATAAAAATAGAAATATACACCATAGATAAAAACCGTTAAAGGAAATATTAAGCCAATTGAAGCAATAAAAATATTAGTACCTTCAGGAAATATCCTTGTATTAAATATAAACGAGAAAAAATTATTAAAGCTTGTTAAACTATAACTAAAACCAACAATAACTAATAATAAACCTAGTAATTTCATATAAATAAATCTACTTTTCATGATGCCTCCTACTAATTAACTCCATGCAAATATTAGTAAGAACCCAGATTGTAAAAGTAATTGTTACAATTCGCATAACAGTTAAGCTTTTACTTGAATATAAGCTTGCATATTTTGTAACATCAATATCTAACCTTGAAAATACTACATAACAAGAAAAACATAAAGCAAACAATAAGTAATTAAGGATTTTTTTTATAAATGGTAACTTAGAATTAATTAAAGTATACAAAAGAATAATTATTACAATAATAACTGTACTGGCAAACATTAAATAATTAGGATACCAAAAATAAGAAACAATCGCTTTTAAAAATTCATATGCATAAGTATTATCAAAAATTATAATTAATATCAAAAATATGGCTGCTAAAATTATGAAAGAATACTTAATTAATTCACTTTTAAGCTTTTGATTAGAAATTAAAATAAATAAAAAGGTAACTGCTAAAATAATACTACTAATAACAAAAGGGTCTTTAAACATAATACCTCCCAAGAGTAAAATTAAATTATTTTTACTTATCTAGTAAGCTTCAACAGAATCTAATTCTAAAATATAGATTGTTTGAGTTGTTTTATCATCCTTAGTACAAGTAATTAAAGTTAAAGTTGTTTTATCTTCATTTCTATAAATATTAACACTTCCATCTTTATCTTGTTTATAAATATTAACAATACTATATTTATATAATTTACTATTATAATAAACTTTAGCAACATCACCTAATTTTAATTTATATAAATTACGGAAAAAAGCAACATTGCTAGTACCAGAATGTCCAGCCAATATAAAATTTCCCCCTACTTTATCTGGAAAATCAGATATATCCATAATTTGAACATGATAATCAACATAATTATAATAAGATTTCTTTGGAAGTAGGCCTTGTCTTAAATTTATTTTATCAATTTCCAAGAAACCAATATAATTTGGTGTTGCTCCTGCTTCTTCTTTGTTATCTATATCCTGTTCAACATAATCAACATCAATATTAACTTCTAAAGCTGAAGTTGTATTTTCTTTATAAATTTCAGCTTGAATATTATTATACAATTCGTCTACTACTTCTAAAAACTTTTGATAATGAAATAAAAGTATTGCTATTATTAATAAGAGAAACCCTACTATAATAAGTAAGGTCTCACTTTTTACTTTAAACGTGTTTTTTGAAGCCATAGTAACCGACCAATCCTAATCCACATATCATAAAAATTGAAGCAACAACAATAATAATTTCAGAATAATCTAAAGCCGTCTTAGGAGTTGTCATTTCATTTTCAATATCAAATTCTTGTCTTTCGGCTGTATTTTTAACATCAATTACAATATCCTTTTTAATTTTAGCATATCCATTAGGTGCTTTAACCTCTTTTATTGTATATTTATCAATTGGCATATAAGGGAAACATGTAGGAGATGTCGTAGAGGTAAATCTATCATATAACTTACCTTTAGAATCATATATTTCAAACTCAGCACCAGCTAAGCCTTTTTTATCTCCACTTACTTTATTTAAGCAAACTTCAATTGGAGCATCTTTCATATCTAATGAAGTTGAAGCTTTTCCATTTTCATCAACTGTAAAGGTAATTGCCTCAGCAGTTGCATATCCAGCTGGTGTTAAATCTTCTGTTAATGTATAAGTTCCTGGATTTAAGTCTACTAAATGTTTATCTTTTCCCTCTTCACAAGTTGAAGTCCAAGTGTCTACTTCACTATTTTGACTATCACGAATAACAAGTTTAGCTCCTGGTACACAAGCACCAGTTGTTAAATCAGATTTAGAAACTGCTATTCCTGGTTTATTTTTAATAATAGCTGTATTTCCAACTAATTCCAAATCTACAACATCTTCATGATAAACTTCCTCGTCAAGGTCATCATCATTTACATTTCCAACTTTAACCCGATAACGTGTATTGACTTTAAAGTAATTTGCAGGAGCTTTAGTTTCTACTATATAGTAAACTCCTGTTTCAAGTTGAGCTTTTAAACAATGCTCTCCTTCTTGATTACTAGTTGTAAACTCTTCATACACACCACCGGCTTTACTTTCAATTTCAAACTCAGCACCATCTAGAATAGTTGAACCATCTTCGGTTGATACTTTTTTAACACAAAGTAAAGTTGGTTTATTTTGATAATGAATAGCTACTACGGTATTGCCATCACTTATTGTAAATTTTTGTTTAGTATTATCATTAATGTAACCAATTGGAGCATCTAATTCTTGAATATAATATGTTCCAAGAGGTAAATTAAGTTCATAAGCTTTGTCAGTTGTTAAGAAATGATATAAAACAGTTTTTTGGTCTTCAGCATAAATGGCAAATGTTGCATCTTCTAAACATGGCTTACTTACAGTACATAAATCATCCTTTTTACTACCATAAGTAATACTTGGAGTTGAAGTTTCTCCCTCTGTTTTATATATATATACTTTTCCTTTAGCATCATTTAAAATATTAATTTCTTTTTCTACGTTTACATCACCAGTTTCAGCACCTATTAAATATTGAGTTTTACTATAATCTAGGTTAGCTTCATAGACATAAACATTAGCTGTACTAGAAGGAATAACAGCTGTAACTTTAGCAATAATTCCTTTAGTTGTTATATCATTAAAAGTATATTTATAGCCTATTGTTTTACTACTTGAAACTTGGTCTTTAACCTCAGTTGTAGATGCTGCTGAAAGTGATTTTCCAGCAAGGTCTGTAAATGTAACTGAATAATAGTTATTAACAGCATATGTAAATGAGTCATTGTTAGCTTTTATAGTAACTTCTAGCTTTTTGCCCTCATCAGTCCAATTAATATCACTAGCTGTAAAGTTTGGAATTGAAGCTGGAGTTGCTGCATTAGATTTTGTTAAAGTTTTATACCAAGTAATTAAACGATTTATTCTATCAGCTAATAAAGCTGTTCCACGTCCTTTATAATTACCACAGCTAGCTGCTGAATCACCTGATTGTAATACCGTTGCTTTAGCTCCACAACCACCATTACAACCACTGGTAATATTATAAGAACCTGCATTGTCCCAATTTATATACCAACGTCTATCACCTGATGCATGGAAATATCTATAATTTTGAGAACCAATACTCTTAGTTGTAGCATATTGATTAGAAGTTGTATTATCAATAGCATTCCAAATAGCTGCTTGAGTTGCTGTCATAGCCTCTTGAACATCAAGAGTATCAAAAGCATATTTGTTATATTCGGAATCACCAATCCCAGCTTTTATTTTTTCTTTTAATGTGCTAAGTGGAATATAAGGATAAGAATTAGCCATTATACCAGTTAAATTACTCTCAGCATTTCTAATTTTATCAACTTTAGTTTGACTAATAGGTACATTATTATAATACTTACCATCACTTGAAGCTGCAATTTGCTTTCCTTTATGAGCACAATAAACTAATACCACTTCACCACTATTTGAAGATGCACTTCCTGTTTTTAACATAATTGTTCCACTTGGGTCTCCATTATTTGTAATAAAATGGTGAGATAACATATTTCTTCTTATATAACGATACGTTTTTTTAGTATAACCTGATGCAATTGTTGCAATAGGATTAGAATATGAAGTCTTTAATTGAATAAAAACTACTCCTAAAGCTAATAGACAAACAGGTAACATAATTAATACTTTCTTGTTTTTCATATATACCTCTCTATATTATAAATAAATTATAGCATTAATGATTAAAAGATACAAGACAAAATACCTAAAAAAATCTTAATATTTTTTAAAAGTTTTAAAAAAAAGAAGTTACCAATCAACTTCTTCTTCATCATTTGCTAATTCTTTTTTTAAAGCTTTTTCTTTAGCCTCGTCTGTTATGCTTCCTTCAACATCTACATTATTTGGAGTGCATAAAAATATTCCGGTTCCAAGTTTTTGTAATCCCCCATTAATGGCATATAAAGTTCCACTTAAAAAATCAACTATTCTTTTAGCTTGGTCTGGAGTTACTCTTTTTAAATTAACAACAACAGCATTTCTCTTTTTTAAATAATCTGCTATTTGTTGACTTTCAGAATAAGCACGAGGTTCAAACAAAATCATTTTATTAGAACCATTTATATCTGAAAAAGCTTCCCTTTTAGTCTCATAATACTCGTCTTCATTAACTTTTATATTATCTCTATCACTATCGTCTGTTGTATCTCTTCCGAAAATACCTTTAAATTTATCCATTCCCATTATATATTCCTCCTATTGTCAAATATAATTTTAAGATAAAATAAAAGTTTTGTCAATTAAATTGTTTCAATTACAAAATTTTCTAAAATTTTTAGTATTTCGTCGCGTCCTAACTTATTCATACTAGAAAATAATACAGTATCGTCTCCTACTGCTAAATTTAGAGTATCCTTGATTAATTTTAAGTTTCTTTCCTTTTTAGAAGCTCCTACTTTATCAGCTTTAGTTAAAATTATTGTAACCGGTATATTATAATATTTTAAAAATTGATACATTTGAATATCATTATCAGTTGGTTTAATTCTAAAGTCAACTAACATAAATACTCGTTTTAATTCTTCTCTTTTTTCAAGATATTCTTCAATTAAAAGTCCCATTTTCTTTTGTTGTTCTTGATTAACTGAGGCATAACCATAACCAGGAACATCAATTAGATAAAAAGACTCATTAATAAGATAAAAATTTAAAGTTTGAGTTTTACCAGGGCGAGAAGAAGTTTTAGCTAAACTTTTTTGATTAATTAAAGCATTTATAAAACTACTTTTTCCAACATTACTTCTTCCAACTAATAAGAATTCTGGCTTTTTATCAGTTGGATATTGACTACGTCTAACAGCAATTATGTCTAATCTCGCACTATTTATTTTCAATACTTTCACTCTCCTTTTTATATTCTTCACATAAATTATCTAAATCATTTATAACATCAATGGCCATATCTAAATTTTTAATCCGAGCTCCACTTGCATACTTATGACCTCCACCATTATATTTAGTTAAAGCTGTATTAATAACTGGTCCTCTTGAACGAACAGAAACCCGAATATTATTATTTTTAATATCTTCAGTAAAGAAAGCCCAAACTAAAACATTAGCAATAAAATTAAAATTATTAATCATATTACCAGGACTTGCTGCATCTACTTTATACTCGTCAAGTATATCTTTTGTTAGTTTTATATAAGCAACTCCATGTTCTGTTACATTCAAATTAAGTCCTATATAGCCTTCTAATTTAACTTCATTAATTGGTCTTAAATAAAGAGGTTCATAAAGTTTATCTATTTCTAGATTATATTCATCTATCAATTTAGAAACAGCCCTAAAAGTACGACCAGTTTTAGAAAACATAAAGCGATTAGTATCACTTACTATTCCAAGATAAATTTTACCAGCAATATTTTTATCCATTAACAAAGGAGTTTCATTAATTAGCTCTAAAACTAATTCTGAAGCACTTGAAGCTGTATCGTCAATATACTCAATATTAGCATATTTTTCAACAAATGGGTGATGGTCTATTTTAACAATTTTAGAAAAATCACTTAAATTAACACCATCTATCCTTCTTATATCCGGAGTATCTAAAACGATTAATAAAGCTTTTTTTAGATTATCAACTTTATCAAGTTTTCCAAAATAAGTAAAACGATTACTTCCACTTCCAACAGCATAAACTTTTTTCTTAGGAAAAGTTAAAAGAATACTATCTTTTAAAGCCATAACACTAGCCATAGCATCAGGGTCAACTCCCACATGACGAGCTAAAACTATTTTCTTATACTCCTTTATTAATTTATAAATATCACTATACATATAATCATCCTAACTATTTTTATTGTTTAATTAAAGCTAAAGTATCTCTTGCTATCATTAATTCCTCGTCAGTTGGTATTACATAAACTTTAATACTTGAATCACTTGTTGATATTTTTTGAATAGAACCACGAATGTTATTCTTTTCTTCGTCTAATTTAACTCCTAAAACACTTAAAGCTTCAACTACTTGACGACGAACTGGAATACTATTTTCTCCAACTCCAGCTGTAAATACTATAGCATCACATCCACCAAGTTCAACATAATATTTAGCTATATAATCAACTATTCTCTTAACATACATTTTTTGAGCTAAAAGACAACGTTTATTTCCTTCTTTAATTCCAGCTTCTATATCTCTAGAATCACTTGAAACACCACTTATTCCAAGTAAACCACTTTGTTTATTTAAAACGTTATCCATTTCTTTAGTTGATAAATTTAATTTATCCATCATAAATGGAACAATAGTTGCATCAATATCACCTGAACGAGTTCCCATAATTAGTCCTGCATTTGGAGTTAATCCCATTGAGGTATTTATACATTTTCCATTTAAAATAGCACTTATACTAGCTCCATTTCCAATATGACAGGTAATTAATTTAGTATCAGTTCTATCTAATATTTCATTCATTTTTAAACTTACATACTTATGACTTGTTCCATGAGCTCCATATTTTCTAATTTGATATTTCTCATTCCATTCATAAGGAAGAGCATAAAGATAATTCTCTTCAGGAATTGTTTGATGGAAAGCTGTATCAAATACAACAACTTGAGTAGCATTAGGAACAACACTCTCTGCTGCTCTTATTCCAGTTATAGCTGCTGGATTATGTAAAGGTGCTAAACTTGATAATTCGTCTATTTTAGCAATTACATCTTCTGATACAATAACTGATTTATCAAAATAAGAACCACCTTGAACTATACGATGTCCTATTCCTGCAATATCGTCTAAAGTATCTACAATATTATTTTTCATTAACTCTTCAACTAAAAGTTCAAAAGCTCTTTTATGGTCTTTTAATTCTACTTTCTTTTCGTATTTTTCTCCATTTAATTTAATTGTATAGAAACTTCCTTCCATACCAATACGTTCAAAAACGCCACTTATTAATACTTGTTCAGCTGGCATTTCATACATTTGAAATTTTAAAGATGAAGAACCAGCATTTACTGATAATATGTTCATATAAACTTCTCCTTTTCGTAGTTATTATACAATAGATTTAAAAAAAATAAAACTATTCTAATAAAAAAAGTC
Organism: uncultured Bacilli bacterium; assembly: GCA_947595345.1. Taxonomy (GTDB): domain Bacteria; phylum Bacillota_I; class Bacilli_A; order RF39; family UBA660; genus RUG591. The sequence continues at coordinate 9,630 of CANQEQ010000035.1, forward strand.
TCTTGAAAAGACTTTAATTCAATTATGGCGGAGCAGGAGGGATTTGAACCCTCGCACCAGTTTAACCCGATCTACTCCCTTAGCAGGGGAGCCTCTTCAGCCTCTTGAGTACTACTCCAAAAACGAACATAACTATAATATCAAAACTTAAAACTCTTGTCAATTTAATTTCATACTAATTTTAAAAAATCTAAAAAAATAAGCATTAAGTTTTAGCTTAATACTTACATTACTTTTTCAATCTTGGAAATAAATTTAGGAATATCCTTAATTGCTTCTCTATAAATAATTGGTCTATTCTTAAATTCTTCTATTAACTCTACATCTTTACTAGTTAAAGTTATTTCTTTTCTTGTATCTTCATATGGTTCCATACCGATTAAAAAATCAATCGTAACTTTAAAAAAAGAAGATATAGCAATTAAAATATCAATTGATGGTTGAATAGCACCACTTTCATAATAAGAAACACATGACTTAGAAACTTTTAATATATATCCTAAATCATCTTGAGTTAATCCCCTTTCATATCTTAACAATTTCAATTTCTCTCCAAAATTCACACTTATCACTACTCCACTTACATTTTAGCTTATATACTTTAAATAGTAAAGTAGTTTTTAAATTTCTTCTTTTTAATTTTCTTCTTCTTCAAGTCCTAGACTTTTATTAGAAGATAAAAATGTAATTGTTTCACCAATGATGACAGTATCTTTTCTTCTTTGACCTTCTTTTTCATAATTATTAATTTGAACCCGACCTCTAATACCAATTAAATCGCCTTTTTTACAATAATCATTCAAATGTTTAGCTGTATTATTCCAAAGAATACAGTCAATAAAGTCAGTTGTATACAAACCATCAGCATTTTTAAATTTACGATTAACAGCTAAAGTTATTCTTGACACTTTATTACCATTATCACATTCTAACATTTCAGGATTTCTTGTTAATCTTCCAACAAGCATTACTGTATTAATCATATAAAACCTCCTTTCCAAAGACACTATAAAACACCCATATTTAATAAGTCAAATCACGGATTTTGGTCTAAAATCGCTTTTTTTAACCTTATTTTTTTTAAAACTCAAAAATTCTCCTAAGGAAATTTTTTAATTTACAAAAAAAATTCCTGAAATTTTACAAATTCAGAAACTTTTTATTTTACACAATTTTACATATATTTTTATAAAATATCCTTGATTAGTCTATTTAATTCAACAGCATATTCAACTGGCAATTCTTCTTTAAAGGCATCTATAAAACCTAATATAATAAGTTCCATAGCTCGTTCATAATCTATTCCTCTACTCATTAAATAAAGCATATTTTCTTCACTTATTTTAGAAACAGTTGCCTCATGATAAACTTTACTTGAACTATTTTTGTTAATATCAACGGGATAAGTATCACTTTTACTTTTATTATCTAATATTAAAGTATCACATTTTAAGCTAGCTTCACTTCCAGTCGCACTTTTCTTTATGTCAATTTTTCCCCGATAAGTAGCATTACCTCCATTTAAAGCTATACTTTTAGATACAATTTTACTTTTAGTATTTTTTCCAATATGAATCATTCTACTTCCGGTATCTTGAAATTGGCCATGACTTGCTAAACTAACTGTAATACAAGTTCCTATAGAATTATTTCCTTTTAAAATACAAGCTGGATATTTCATAGTATTTAAACTACCTATATTGCCATCAATCCATTCCATAACTCCATTTTCTTCTACTAAAGCTCTTTTAGTAACTAAATTATTAACATTATTTGCCCAATTTTGTACAGTTGAATAACGACATTTACTATTCTTTCCAACAAATATTTCAACAACAGCTGCATGTAAACTAGACTCACTATAAGTAGGAGCAGTACACCCCTCTATATAATGCAAGCTACTATTCTCATCTACTATAATTAAAGTTCTTTCAAATTGACCCATCTTCGGACTATTAATTCTAAAGTAACTTTGTAAAGGTCTATCTAATGTAGTATTAGGTGGTATATATATAAAACTTCCTCCTGAAAACACACAGGAATTAAGAGCTGCAAACTTATTATCATTATTAGGAACTAATTTACCAAAATATTTTTTTACTAAATCTGGATATTTTTTAATAGCTTCGTCAATTGACGTGAAAATTACTTTTTTTCTTTCTAATTCCTTAAGCATATTATGATAAATTACTTCACTTTCGTATTGAATTCCAATACCATCTAGGTTACATTCACTTTCAATTACTCCAAGATTTTTAAATTCATTTTGAATTTTATTGTCAACTTCATTCCAATTATCTTTTACATCATCTTGAACACTTTTATAATAGATTACTTTATCATAATCTATCTTATATTTAGGTCCAAATTCCGGATTTTTTAAGTCTTGAAATTTTTTAAAACTATCAATCCGATAATTTAAAAAATAATCGTCCTCCCCTTTTAACTTAGATATTTTTTTAATATTTTCTAAGTTTAAACCTACAATTTCTATTTTAATCACCTTGTTTCTTTACTTTTTGTTTTCTAATACGGCGTTTTTTAAATGATATGACGGCTTCAGTTAAAATCATATCTATAATGAATGAACTAATAAGTAAGAATATCAAAGTTAAGACAATAGTTACTACTAAATTAATAATGTTATTATCAAAGATTGTTAAAACATCTAAATAAGTTGTATTGTAAAAGCATATAACATCAAGAATTGTAAATAATATCATGAATATTAAAGCTTCTTTTAAATAAACCATTTTACGTCTTTTTCTATCAGCTCTAGTGAAAGTGGTTGGCAAAATTTTACCAGTTAAACTCTTTATAATAATTTGAGTTTCTTGTATTTCTTCATTATTATTAGAAGTCTCTTCTCTATTTTTACCTTTTGCTTCTAATTTAAGTGTCTTCTTAGCTTCTTTTTTCTCTAACTTTAATTTTCTCTTTTCTAACTTCCTAGCTTTTTTCTCTTCTTTAGTTAATTTTTCTTTTTTCTTTTTAGGTTCTATTTCACGATTTCTCTTAAAACCTGATATTTTTAAACCTAACGTTTTAAAGTCTAAGATTATTTTTTGAAATAATGTTTTTAAAAGTAACCAAATTTTTATAAAAATATTCCGAAGTTTTATTAAAATGCTAATAAAAACTAATTTTATTTTTCTTCCAAGTGTTCTTTCTTTAGCTTCTTCTTCCTGTCTTATTTTTCTTATTTCTTGTTTTTTCTTTTTATTTTCTTTATGAACTAGTTGCTTTTCTTTTTCTTTTTTAGTATCATTTTTAACTTTAGCTTGAACCTTAGAATAATTACTCTTTTTATTCTTATTATTAGTCTTTTTAGAATTTACCTTTTTATTAGTATTTTTCTCTTTATTAGTATTTTTCTTAACCAATTCTTCTTTTTCTAAAGTTTCATTTAATTTATTTGTGTCTTTATTTTTAGGAGTATTATTTTTTACTTGTTCTTTATTTGTATTTACTTTTTTATTGGTATTTGTTTTATTTGGGGAATTTTTATTTGTCTTTTTATAATTTGAATTTTTATTATTATTCCCTTTTTTATAATTATTTGAATTCTTTTTTCTTCTTGAATTGTTTTTCTTTTTAGTACCCTTTGTTAGTTCATTTTGAATATTTTTCTTCGTATTCGCCATATTATCACTCCCAACACGTATATTATATAAAAAAAAATATTAATTGACAAGTAATATAAATAATGTTAAACTTATTTTGTTTTAGGGGATTAGTTTAATGGTAAAATAGGGGTCTCCAAAACCTTAGATGGGAGTTCGATTCTCTCATCCCCTGCCATTTGAATTTAAAGAACTTATGTTCTTTTTTTATATAAAGTTAACTTTTATAAAGGAATTTGTATGATAGAAGGCAAGAAAAGTCTAATTGCAAAGTTATTGCAGAAGCAACAAAGAAGTAACAAAAGAAATAACAAAAGAAGGTAAAGTATTGGTAAAGAAAAAAAGAAATCTTTCAATTCCTTTTAATTTTTTTATGATAGATTATTCTAATTATTAGAACTATTATTTTGTATAATGGCTATAATTTGTAGAATTCTATAAATAAGTTCTAGTAAAGAAACAATCATATCATTTACATATTGAATATTATATAATTTATATAATTTCTTTAGCATTTTTAATTCTTCCTCTGTTGCCATATTGCCATCTTTTAAAACTTCATAAGCCTTATTTTGAGCTTTAACTTCGGTTTTCAATACCTTAATTGACATCACAAATGAAATTAAATATAAAACTAAGCCTAAAGAAGTGAATAACATTGTAAATGTGAAATGCTGACTTTTCATAACTAGAATATCAATTAATACACCTATAATGATAAGTGGAAGAAATGCCATGGGTCCAAAATAAATAATAGGTGTCAATTTAATTCTTGTTTTCATATCAGAATCATTTTCTTTATCAAGAATAGCTAAGCAAGACTTTTGAGATGCCATAGCTAAGGAAGATACAGAATTTTTCTTCCAAGTTAATCGTCTTAATCTCACTTTCTTGAAAAAATGACTATAACTATTTCCAAAAAGTATAGAACCACTTGATTTAACTTTTATGTGTTCTAATCCATTTTCATCTAGTATTTTTCTAGCAATTTTTTCGCCAGTCATATTTAAACTATTTTGTTTTTTATTGTACTTATGATATTTAATAGCTAAAACAATTTGAACAATAAAGGCAAATATAGATACAATTGCAATTAAAGTTAAAATTATTCCCATTGAAATAATTACGATATCAGATACGTTATTTAG
>CANQEQ010000036.1 GCA_947595345.1 uncultured Bacilli bacterium
CTTATATGTCTTTATTTTTTATAAAAAAGTGCATATAATGTTTTTCATTACACACACTAAAAATTATACAACCAATATTTTTAGTATTTTTTTTGTAAATATGTAATTAAATATTTTATTATTAGTTTAAATTATTTTAAATATGTGATATTATAGATATGTATATTAGAAAATAATTGACTTTTTTAATGTTTTATTATATAATATGGGCATTTAGAAAGAGGGATTGGAATGAAAACAGTTTTAATTAATTATTTTAATGATGTTTTATATGCAGATGATGATAATTATACTTTAAAAGGTTTTGCTGAAGTAAGTGAAAATGGAATAACTTATTTTGATAATTATTCTGATAATAAGGAAAGTTTAAAAAGATTAGCTGATGCTTTTTTAGGAAAATATTTAAGTTATGCTCCTGAAAGTCAAAGAGAAGCTATTAAAAATTCTATTACAAGAGCTTATGAAATGGAACCCGAGGATTTAGAATTTTTAAAGAATTCTATTGTCCATGTATTTGAATATTTTTCAAGATTAACAAGAGATGTTAAGTTTGTAATTGCTGATAGACCTATGCCTAAAATTTGTACTTTAAGACAAGAAAATGGTAAAAATAAAGATTTTACTATAAGGTATTTAGGTTCTAAAAGAGAAAATAGAGTTTTAGCAGTAGATGATGAGTTTGAAAATGAATATCAAGACTGCTGTGATACAATAAAAATGTATTATACGACTTATGTTCCTGATTTTGACGAATTAGGAATTGATGTAAGTAATATAGTTAATACCAAAAAAATTAATAAAAAAGCTCTTTTAGCTTTAGCAACAGCTGGTTGTGTTCTAGTTGGTGGCTTAGGAGGATTTGGTATAACTAAAATTACTAAAGGAAGAAATAATATAGAAGATGGCTCTTTAAGTCCAACTGAAACTCCAATTGAAGTTAGTATTGAAACAGTAACTCCTACTCCAACTGTTGAAACAGTAGTAGAAACTCCAGTTGTAGATTTACCAACACCGGCTCCTACTAATATACCTTTTACTCCAGAAATTGACCATGCATTTGTTAATACTTCAAGTGATTCAAATGTTGTTTCTTATACAATTATAAAAGGTACTGATGCTGATTATGATGAACCACATTTAATTAATGAAGATAAATTTAATGATTATTCAACGATGTTATTATTAAGTTATGATACATTTACAGATATGACTAACTATTTATATAATCGTGATAATTGGGGAGAATTAAGAACTCTTGGTGTTACAATTGACTTTGCTAAATATTTCAATTATTTACCAGAAGCTGATAGAGGCTTTATAAAATATTTTTCAGATTTAAGAAATGATATAGTTTATTGTTTTTATAGATTTGAAGATTATAATTCAGCAATTAACTTTAATAATCAAGCTGTAATGGAAGCTTTAAGATGTATAAGAGATAATGGTTATATTAAAGTAAATCAAAATGGTGTAGAAACTTATATAAGATTTAGTGATTTATCTTATGAAGCTCAAAATGTTGTTTTAGATATTGCTTTTAATTTCCAAACATTCATGGCTACTAATAATGTAACTTATAATAATGAAACTTATACAAATGATGATATATTAACAGAAGTATTTGGAGAAGTTCCTGACCATCCTACTTTAGGTTAAAAATTAAAGATACTTAAATTAAGTTTAAGTATTTTTCTTTTGACATTTAAAGGGTTTTGTAGTATTCTTTCATTAGGTGATTTTATGTTAGTTAATAGTAAAAAAATGCTTTTAAAAGCTAAAAAACAAAATCAAGTAGTATTTCAATTTAATATAAATAATTTGGAATGGACTAAATGTATTTTAGAAGAATGTGAGGCTTTAAAAGTTCCAGTTATTTTAGGGGTATCTGAAAGTGCGATTAAATATATGGGTGGTTATAATGTTGTTTCAGCTTTAGTATTTAGTTTAGTTTCGGATTTAGAGATTAAAACTGATGTTTGCTTACATTTAGACCATGGTTCTAGTGTTGAAAGTTGTAGATTAGCAATTGAAGCTGGTTTTAATTCTGTCATGATAGATATGTCTAAAAAGCCTTTACAAGAAAATATTGAAATTGTTAAAGAAGTTGTTGAACTTGCTAAAAATCAAGATGTATCAGTTGAAGCTGAAATTGGTTCTATGGGTAAGATTACGGGTAGTAATTTAGAAATAGGTACAAATACTAAAAAAGAAGATTGTATGTATTTTGTTTCAGAAACTAAAATAGATTCCGTAGCAGCAGCTGTTGGAACTGTTCATGGAATTTATCGTGGTAAGTTAAATATTGATTATGATTTAATTAAAGACTTAGCATCTTCTTTAAAAGTTCCTTTAGTTTTACATGGTGGAAGTGGTTTAAGTTTAGAGGTTTTAAAAAAATGTCGTGATGCTGGAATTACTAAAATTAATATTAATTCAGATATTCAAGAAGCTTGGAGTAAGAGTGTTAAAGAATATTTAAAAGAAAATAAAGAGGTAATTGACCCAAGAAAAGTAATAGGCAGTGGCTTTCAAGCTATTAAAGACGTAGTAAGAGAGAAAATTAACATAAATAAATAAGACAAATAAAATATAGTGGTGATTTTATGAAAGTATTAAAAATAACAGGAAATGAAAAATTAACTGGAAGTATTAGAATAAGTGGAGCTAAGAATAGTGCTGTTGCAATAATACCAGCAGCTTTATTAGCCGAAGGTGAAACTACTATTTGTAATGTTCCTAATATAAGTGATATAGATATTTTAGAAGAGACTTTGAAATATTTAGGAGTTTCTGTAAAAAGAGCTAGTGAAAGTATTTTAATTGATACTAAGAATTTAAAAAATAAACCTATTCCAGAAGAATTATCTAATAAACTTCGGGCTTCCTATTATTTCATGGCTGTTTTACTTGCTAGATTTAAGTATGTAGAAATGTATTTTCCAGGAGGTTGTCAAATAGGTTCAAGACCAATAGACCAAACTTTAAAGGCGTTTGAACTTTTAGGAGCAACGATTAAAGAAGAAGGTTGTTTATTTAAAATAGAAGCTAAAGAATTAAAAGGAACAACTATTCCTCTTAAAATGCCATCAGTCGGAGCAACTATTAATGCAATTTTAGTTGGAACTTTAGCTGAAGGTGAAACAATTATAGAAAATGCTGCTAGAGAGCCTGAAATAGAAGATTTAATAGATTTATTAACTAAGATGGGAGCTGTAATTACAGGAAAAGGTACAAGTACGATTAAGATTTGTGGTGTTAAGAAATTAAAAGGCTGTAATCATGAGGTTATTCCGGATAGAATTGAAGCTGGAACTTATACAATAATGGGAGCTTTACTTGGTAATTATTTAAAAATTGATAATATTATTCCTAAACATCTTAAAACATTAACTGATAAGTTACAAGAAATGGGTGCTAATATTGAAATCCATAGAGATTATTTAATAATTGATAGCCAAGGAAAACTTCAAGGAACTAATATAGAAACTCATGAATATCCTGGTTTTCCAACTGATTTACAACAACCTTTTGTAGCTCTTTTAACTCAAGCTAAAGGAGTTAGTAATGTTTTAGAAACAATCTATGAAAATAGATTTATGAATATTCCTTATCTAAATCAAATGGGTGCAAATATTCATATTGAAGGTAATTCCTTAATTATAACTGGGCCAACTAAATTAACAGGAACTATGGTTAAAGCAACAGATTTAAGAGCTGGAGCATCTTTATTAATTGCTGGTTTAGTTGCAACTGGTGAGACTATTATAACTGATATAAATCATATATTAAGAGGTTATGAGGAAATAGTAGAAAAATTGACAAATGTAGGTGCTAAAATAGAGATTGAAGAAATACAATAAAAATCTTTAATCTTTTTTTATTTTCTTAAATATACTTAATAGGAGGCATCATGAAAAAACTTATTATTATAGTAGTATTAATTTTAGTATTTACTTTTATAATATATAAAACCAATGAAGATAACTTAATTGATTATATGTCTATTGGTGATTCTGTTAATTTAGGTATTAATTCTTATGGTAATTATGCCTATGGTTATAATGATTATGTAAAGTCATATTTAGAGAACAATAATTTACTTCATAAGTATAATGCTTATTATTCTAAAGACAATTATACAATTCTTGAATTAATTAATGATATAAATAATAATAAAGAAGTAATTTATAATGATAAAACTTATAATATAAAACGAGAACTTAGAGAAGCTGATTTAGTTACTTTAGCTATTGGAATGGACGAATTAACCGATATTTTAATGGATGCAAAAGACTTTGAAGATATTAAAAGTAGTTTAGATACAATGGCTTTCTATATGGAAAAGTTATTAAAATCACTTAAATCTTTATCTAAATCTAAGATAGTTTTAATTGGTTACTATAAACCTTTTCAAGATAGTAATGTAGAGGTAGAAAAAGCGCTTACTTATCTTAATGATAAATATAAAAATATTGCTAAAAATAATTCTATTATATATGTTGATATATATAATTCTATAAAAGAAGATATAAATTGTTTACCTAATAATAAAGATTATCATTTGAATAGTCATGGTTATTTAAAAATTGCCAATGAAGTTATTAAGAAAATAGAAAAAGAATTATAAAAATTAAATTTAGTTTAGGCTTTTGAGGATAAAAAAAACTTGCTTTTTAAAGAAAAAACTGATATACTACTTGAGAAATGTGTATTACTATGACTTTAGTCATGGCGAAAGGAGAATGAAATGAAAAAGAATATTCATCCAAAAAACTATGAAGTAACTGTTACTTGTGCTTGTGGAGAAACATTTAAAGCAGTATCAACAAGACCAGAATTAAATGTTGAAGTATGTTCTAAATGCCATCCTTTTTATACAGGAAAACAAAATAGAGCATCTCGTGCAGGACGTGTAGACAAGTTTAATAGAAAATATGGATTTGAAAAAGGCGAATAGTCTTTTTTTTTTAATAAATATTTGGTAAAATAAAGATATAAAAATAAACAAGGAGGAATTATATATGGAAAAAGTAAGACTTGGTTTTGCCTCTGACCATCGGGGTTTTAAATTAAAAGAAGAATTAATTAAAGAATTTAAGTATAGGAATAATATTCTTGAAGTAATTGACTGTGGAGCTGATAGTGAAGTTTCTTCAGATTATCCTGATTATGCTAAAAAGTTAGGAAGATTAATATCTAATAAAAGTATTGATTTTGGAATTGCTATATGTGGAAGTGGAATTGGTATGTCTATTGCTTTAAATAAAATTAAAGGAGTTTACTGTGCTAAATGTAATGATGCTCTTGAAGCTTCTTATACAAGACTTGATAATAATACCAATTGTTTAGCTTTTAGTAGTAATACTTCTTTAAAAGAAGCTATTTTAATGGTAGAAACCTTTATCACGACAGAGTTTTCAAATGAAGAAAGACATATAAAAAGAATAGAAAAAATAAAAGAAATTGAGAGTGATAATTATGACTAAGTTTATTTTATATATTTTAACAACAATTATTACGGTTTGGGCTATGGATGGACTTAATATAAATGCTATATTTAAAAAAAATCAAGTTGTAAAAGCCAGGGTTGCTTACTTTTTAATTTTGTTATCTATTATTTATTTAGTAACAAATTTAATTTATGATTTTGTTTATATTAAATTATTTTAAAAAAATTTAAAAATTAAAATTTTGTATAAAAAAAAGATTATAGGAAATACTTTAAATGAGGTGAATTTTATGAAATTGAAACCATTTGTATTTCCTATTATTTATTCTTTATTAATTTGTCTTTTAGTAGTTGGTTTGTATTTTACAAGTAATTTTATTAAAAAAGATACAGAAAGTGCTATTGAGGATGTAACTTATGTATCTCAAGTTGTCTTAGATAATGTTGTTCCGGTTTTTGATGTAGATACAACTTTAGGTAATCCTTACTTAAATACTTCAGTTAAAATAGTAAGATATTATTATAATTTAGAAGATGATGTTGAAAGACAAAAGGAAGCTATTGTTTTTTATAATGATACTTATATGCCAAATACTGGAATAGATTATTCATGTGATGAGGAATTTGAGGTAGTTTCTATTATGGATGGGACAGTAATTGATATAAGAGAAGACGAACTCCTAGGAAAAATTGTAGAGATAAGACATGAAAATGAATTTGTATCATCTTATGCTGGTTTGAATACAATTAATGTGTCAAAGGGAGAAAGTGTTACTAAAAATACAAAGATTGGTACAAGTGGAACTAATAAACTTAACAGTGATTTAAAGAATTATTTACATCTTGAAATATATCAAAGAGGAGTTAATATAGACCCACTTAAAGTTTTAGGTAAAAAATTAGGTGATTTATAATTGCCTTTTTTTATTATTTTAAATATTTTTTATAAATTGGGGAATACTACTCTTGAGGTGAAACTATGAAAGATATAGGAATTGATTTAGGAACAGCCAATATCTTAATTTATGTTAAAGGTGAAGGTATAGTTTTAAATGAACCTAGTGTTGTAGCTATTGATACTGAAACTAAAAGACCTTTAGCTTATGGGATAGAGGCTAATTTAATGCTTGGAAAAACGCCTTTTAAAGTTAAAGCTATAAAACCTATGAAAGATGGTGTAATTGCTGATTTTGAAATAACTGAGTTAATGCTTGATTATTTTATTAATAAAGTAAAAGCTAAAGGAATGTTTAAAAAGCCTAGAATTGTAATTTGTTGTCCGGCTGATACTACCCCGGTTGAAAAGAATGCTATTCGTGAAGCTGCTGAGAAATTAGGAGCTAAAAAAGTATTTTTAGAAGAAGAACCTAAAGCAGCTGCAATTGGAGTTGGCCTTGATATTAGTAAACCAAATGGTAATATGGTAATTGATATTGGTGGTGGAACTACCGATATTGCTGTTTTATCCCTTGGAGATATAGTTGTTAGTAAATCTTTAAAAGTAGCTGGTAATGTATTTGATAATGATATAAAAGATTATATAAAAAGTAAATATCATTTATTAATTGGAGACAAAACTGCTCAAAATATAAAGCATGAAATAGGTTCTGTCTATGATGGTGATAAAGATTTAGAATATGAAGTTAGAGGTCGGGATTTAGAAACAGGACTTCCTAGCATTATAACTGTAAATAGCAAAGAGATAGAAGAAGCCTTAGAAGAAGATGTTAATAAAATTATCTTAGCAGCTAAGAATGTTTTAGAAGATACTCCTCCTGAATTATCTGCTGATATTATAGAAAATGGAGCTGTATTAACTGGTGGTGGCTCTTTAATTAATGGTTTAAAAGAGATTTTAGAAGAAGAACTTCAAATTCCTATTTATCTTGCTGAAAGTCCTTTAACAAGTGTAGCTGAAGGTACAGGAATAATGCTTAATAACATTAATTTAATTTAATAGAAAAAACTTATTTAATCTTAACTAGTAATTATTAAATATATAGAAAATTACTAGTTTTTTTAATATATAAGTGTTATAATTTTATTGGAGGTCAGTATGATAAGTAGTACAATTTTATATTCACTTTGGATAGTAATCTTTACATTACTTGTATCAGCTTTATCAATAATTGTTGTTAAAAAAATTGCTATACATGTTGATGCTTTAGATATACCTAATGAAAGAAAAGTGCATAAAAAGCCAATTCCTCGTTTAGGTGGTTTAGGAATTTTCTTTGCTTTTTTAGTAAGTTATATGTTATTTGGTCAAACAACAGTAAGAATGAATTCTATTTTAATTGGTAGTTTTATTATTGTTTTAACCGGAATGATAGATGACATCAACCCTTTAACAGCTAAAGGCAAGTTAATTGGCCAATTTATATCAGCTTTAATAATAGCTTGCTATGGTGGAATACTTTTAGACCAAATTACAGCTTTTGGGTTGGTAATTAATTTTGGTTACTTCTCCTACCCTATTACAATTATTTTTATAATTGCCTGTATGAATATTATAAATTTAATTGATGGATTGGATGGTTTAGCTGGAGGAATTGCATCTATATTTTTTACAACGATTATTATTATATGTTTCTTTCAAGGTCGTACTAGTGGATTAGAATTTACGTTAGCCTTAATAATGCTAGGTAGTACTTTAGGATTTTTAATTCATAACTTCTACCCGGCTAAAATATTTGCAGGGGATTCTGGAGCTTTATTTTTAGGCTTTATCATAGCTGTTATTTCATTACTTGGTTTTAAGGGAACAGTTTTAACTTCAGTATTTATTCCTATTTCAATTTTAGCTGTTCCGATTTTAGATACTTTATTTGCAATTTTAAGAAGACTTGTTCATCATAAGAAAATAAGTGATGCTGATAAATTACATTTGCATCATCAACTATTAGGAATGAAGTTTTCTCATAGAGATACTGTATTAATTATATATTTAGTTAATATTTTGTTTGCCATAGCTTCAATTTTTTATATTTTAAATGAACAAATAGATATATATATTAGACGTGGAATATATCTTATTCTCTTCATTTTAGTATGTTGGTTTGTTAATAAAACAAATATTATTACTGAAAAACAAATTAAGTTTGGGCATAAAAAAAAGAAGTAAATCTTTGGAGGAAAAATGATTAATTTTATTATATATGAAGATGAAGAATACTTTAATAAATTATATGATGGTGTTATTCACAAGTTTATGGGTAAAAGTGATGACCAATATAAAATTTATCATTTTAAAGAATATACAGAAGATTTATTAAGTTTTATAAAGACTATAAATGGTCAAAATGTGTATTTATTAGATATAGAGGTTAAAGGTAAATCCGGTCTTGATTTAGCAAGAGAAATTAGAGAATTCAAAAGGACTATGAATGACCAAATTGTTATTATAACAGCTCATCAAGATTTAATTTATAATGCTTTTCATAAAAAGTTGTTGATGGTTGACTTTATATCTAAGTTTGACGAGTTAGAGCCAAGTCTTATTCTATCTTTAAGAGAGATTTATGAAATATTTAATAGTAATAAATATTTATCTTTTAAAAAAGATAGTGAAATAATTAGAATACCTTATAATGATATTTTATTTATAGAAAAAGATAAGAATGAAGATTGTTTATTTATTGAAACTGATAATAAAAGATATAAATATCGGGGTAATATTGCTCAAATTGAAAAATTATTAAAAAACGATGCAAGATTTTTTAAAACCCATAGAAGTTGCATTGTTAATACTTTTAAAATAACTAAAATAAATGGGAGTGTTCCTATAATATATTTTGGTAATAAATATACATATTGTCTTTCACGAGATAAAAGAAAAGAATTAGAACAAATCTGCCTTACAGGAGGTGATATATACGAGTTATGATAGTAATGTTAGTTGATTATTTCATAGGTTCGTTCGCTTGCTGTTATGGTGGTTTTTTAGTTGGAAAAATTCTTTTAAAAACAAAGTTTAGAGATATTAAATGGTATAGTTATTTGCTTTTAGCTTTATTTAGTATTCTTAGTATAATAGTAGCTTTAATATTTGATAGTATTTTAAAAATCATTATAATCTTAACTTTTATAATTTTTATATATAAGCTAATTTTTAAAACTTCTTTAGTTGATAGTATTATATATGCAATTATAACCTATATATTTTTTATTTTAGGAGAAGTAACTGTAACTATTATTATGTCTTTAATTAATTTTTTATTTAAAAAGGCATTTATGTATTTTTTAATTAAAACAATTCTTGGTAATTTATTAGTAGTCTTTTTTTCTTTATTGTATGCATTTTTACTTCGGAAGATAGTAGTAAATGTAATAAATAAACTTAATAGAAATAAAATTCCATATGTTGCCTTATCTGGTGTTATTACAATTTTTATAACAATTTCAACTTTATATAAACTATATCTTAATGATTTTATAATTGATTATAAATTTGTTCTTAATATTGTTATTATCTTTGGTTCTTTAATTTTAACTTTAATATTAATAAAAGAATATTTAAAAAATAAAGATATAACTGAGAAGTATATATTATTAGACGAGTATTTGAAAACCTCAGCTGAATTAATAGAAAAATATGGTTCAACTATTCATAAGTATAAGAATAATTTAATTACAATTAAAGGTTATTTGAAAACTAATCCTAAGGAAGCTAATAACTATATTGATTCTTTACTAGATAATCATAAATCTAAAAAATATAGTTGGTTCTTTAAAATAAATTATATTAAGAAAGATGTAGTTAGATATTTAGTTTATTATAAATTATCAAAAGCTGAAGAGAAAAAATTAAAAATATCGGTTGATGTAAGTCAAGATATGAAAAATTATAAAGAAGATAATTTAACCGATGAAGAGACTAATATATTATTAGATGTTTTAGGAGAATATTTTGATAATGCCATTTATGCTTCTTCAGAGTCTTTAGAAAAAGAATTAAGTTTGGTAATTTATAATAAAGATAGAAAAGTATATATTGTCTTAGCTAATACTTATAAAGAAAAATTTGATATTAATTCTATTAGTAAATTTGGTTATACAACTAAAGGTAAAGGTCATGGATTAGGGCTTTATGATATAGATAAAAGTCTTAAAGATACTAAAAGATTAAGTACTAAATATGAGCTCATTTCTAATTATTTTGTAGTAACTTTATGTATTGATAATAATAAAGAAATAGAAAATGAGAATAATAAGTTAAAAAATAAAAAAGTAAAAACTAAAAAAGAAGTTAAAAAGAAAAAAACTAAGAAGAAAAAGTCTAAAAAGAAAGGAATTAAAAAAGAAAAATTATTTTATAGAATTAAGAAGAAATTAAAAAATAAAAAAA
The DNA here is from genome assembly GCA_947595345.1 of uncultured Bacilli bacterium. Lineage (GTDB taxonomy): Bacteria > Bacillota_I > Bacilli_A > RF39 > UBA660 > RUG591. The sequence continues at coordinate 10,797 of CANQEQ010000036.1, forward strand.
TAAAGAAAAAAACATTAAAAAGAAAAATAAATTCTAAGAAATTACATAAGTTAAAAAGAAAGTAACTTATGTTTTTTTATAAAAAAATAATGAGTTGCTTTAGGCAACCCATTTGGTAGTAAATATAGGTTTTATGCTATTTTAAAAGCATAGATTTAGGCATTTCTGGTTCATCAATTATAATCCACCAGCAACCTGTTGTAGCAATACCAGAAGCAATCATTCCAACTGCTCCAAGGAACATAGCTAAATATTTCTTCATCTTACCTCCTTCCTTTATATAACATAAAAAATTTTCAATTACTGCTTATATTTTAAATAATTATTATATGGTAACTTAAAAATCTTATATGTTATAGGTAAAATTAAAATACTTTCTAAGATAAGAGCAAAGGTGAGTAAATTTTTTATTAAATAGTTATTAATAGTAAAAATTAAAACTATATATATAATTGCAAACATAATTGATAAAATTTTATATCTCTTTCGTTTTTTTGAATTAATAAGGGGTCTTTTAATAGTATCACTTGGGGCATATAGAATAAATAAGATAAAAGTAATAATTGATGCTATAATATAAAATAAAATATGAAATGTAAAAGTTTTACAAATAAAAGGTATTAGTAAAAATGAAATACTAGAAGATATAAGACACCAAATACTTTTACTAGCATGAAGACCAAAGGCAACTCCTCTTAAAATATTAAAAATTAACAAGAAAAGAATAGCTTCTTTAAATATATTAAAGACTAAAGAAAGTATTAAAATAATAATTACTTTAGTTAAAGTCATGTATATTCCTTCAAGTCCATATCTAATCTCGTCTAACTGGTCATTATTGTATTTATGCATTCCTTCAATTAAACTCATGGAATTATTAAGGAAAAATTCTTTTATCATACAACCACCTATTTATATTTTATAACAATAAAGAATACCAAAAGTTTTAAATTTAAGAAAAGGTTAAATTGAAGTTCGTTTTGGAAAAATTTTAGAAAAATCTCAATAATTATGTTAAAAACAATTAGAAACTTACAATTTAAAATAAAATGTGAATTTTTAGATTAAAATTTGGTATTATAAATATGCGCAAGAAATTTGATAGATATCTATTGCAAAGGAGAGATTGAACGAGTGGTTAGAGGTAGAGTTAAGTGGTTCAACAATGAGAAAGGCTATGGTTTTATTGAATTTACTGAGAAGGAAGACATTTTTGTTCATTATTCGGCTATAAACCAAGATGGATATAAGACGTTACAAGAAGGCCAATACGTTGAATTTAATTTACTTGAGACTTCAAAAGGTTATCAAGCACTAAATGTTTCAGTAGTAAAATCAGAAATTATCGCTTAAAACGATAGTTTTTTTTCTTTATATATGATATTATAATTATATAAAGGAGATGAACATATGGAAGTTTTAATTAGAAGTAATAAGATTGATATTACAGAGTCAATGAAAGAATATGTAAGGGAAAAATTATCTAAATTAGATAAGTACACATTAGGTCCAGTTAAAGCAACTGTGTTTGTTAAAATTCGTAATTATAGTCAAAAAGTTGAAGTAACTATTCCTCTTAAAACGCTTATTTTACGTGCAGAAGAAGAAAGTGAAGATTTTTATTCAGCAGTAGATTTGGTAATCAATAAGTTAGAAAGACAAATTCGTAAGAATAAAACCAAATTAAAGAAGAAAGAAAAAAGTGGAATTAAAGAATTTAATATTGATGATATAATTGATTTATCATATGAAGAAAAAGATGTAGTTAAACGTAAGAAAATAGCAATTAAACCTATGAATATAGAAGAAGCTATTTTACAAATGGAACTATTAGGACATAACTTTTTTATGTATAAAGACAGTGATATGGAACATATTGCAGTAGTTTATAAAAGACATGACGGGGGATATGGAGTTATAGAAGAAGAATAATTTAATAATTAATAAGCAAAATATTCCAATTTTGCTTATTTTTTGGTAGAATATATATTACGAAGTCAAAAGGAGGAAACATGAATATATTAAAGAAATTATTTGACCATGAATATAAAGAATTAAAAAGATTTTATAAATTAGCTGATAGTATTATGGAACTTGATAGTGAATATCAAAAGCTAAGTGATGATGATTTAAAAAATAAAACCGAAGAATTTAAAGAAAGATTATCAAAAGGTGAAACTTTAGATGATATTCTAGTTGAGGCGTATGCTACTGTTAGAGAGATGGCTTATAGAAAATTAGGAGAGAAAGCCTTTTATGTTCAGTTAGTTGGAGCAATTGCTATTCATTATGGAAATATTGCTGAACTTAAAACCGGTGAAGGTAAGACTTTAGTTACAACTTTTCCAGCTTACTTAAATGCTTTAGAAGGAAAAGGTGTTCATGTTATAACAGTAAATGAGTACTTAACAGTTCGTAATGCTGAATGGATGGGACCAATTTATGAAGGTTTAGGTCTTACAGTAGGAATTAATAAAAGAGAATTATCAACAACTGAGAAACGTGCTGCTTATGATTGTGATATTTTATATACAACTAATAATGAATTAGGATTTGATTATTTAAGAGATAACATGGTAATTCGTAAGGAAAATCGGGTTTCTCGTGGTCTTAATTATGCCATAATTGATGAGGTTGACTCAATTTTAATAGATGAAGCTAGAACGCCTTTAATAATATCTGGAGGTGAACTTAATAGTGCTAATTTATATATTGATGCTGACCATTTTGCTAAGAGTTTAAAAAGTGATGATGATTATATATATGACGAGAAAACTAAAGGTGTAACTTTAACAGATTTAGGAAATGAAAAGGCTGAGAAATTCTTTCATGTTGATAACTTATATGATATGAATAATTCAGGACTTGTTCATTATATTAATCAAGCTTTAAGAGCAAATTATTCTTTTAAAAAAGATGTTGATTATGTAGTTCAAGATGGTGAAGTATTAATCGTTGACCCTTTTACGGGACGTATTATGAAAGGACGTCAATGGAGTGATGGTTTGCATCAGGCAGTTGAGGCTAAAGAAAATGTTAAAATAAATCAAGAAACTAAAACAATTGCTACAATTACTTTCCAAAATTTATTTAGAATGTATAAAAAGTTATCTGGTATGACTGGAACGGCTAAAACAGAAGAAGAAGAATTTAGAAACATTTATAATATGTATGTTATAACTATTCCTACTAATAAACCAGTAGCAAGAGTTGACTATGCTGATTTAGTATATCCAACTAGTAAAGGAAAATATCAAGCAATTGTTAGGGTAATTGAAGAAAAACATAAAACTGGACAACCTATTCTAGTTGGTACTATTGCTGTTGAAACTAGTGAGTTAATTAGTAATATGTTAACTAAAAAAGGTATTAAGCATGAAGTATTAAATGCTAAAAATCATGCTCGTGAAGCTGAAATTATTGCGAGAGCTGGTGAAA
>CANQEQ010000037.1 GCA_947595345.1 uncultured Bacilli bacterium
TGTCTATTTTCGTGATTTTTGTCGTGATATAATATTTGTATGAAAAAAGTATTGACAAAACTTAGATAGTCAATTTGAATCCAAACAACAAGGAACAACATTTCCATTTACAAGAATTGCAATATGAGTTCTAGTACCAAGACAAGTACCAGTTTTTATGTTACTTTTCTTTGTATTAAGAGGCCAAGTAAATTTATTATCTTTATCTAAGTAAATATTATCTTTAATTTTAATATTTTTGGAATTTACAACCTCATTTATAAAATTAGTATTTAATTTATAAAATTTAATTATTTTATCCACAATTAATGTGGATAATTTATCAAGATTAAATTCGTCTAAAAGCCAAATACGATAGACAATTGGGGTTTTAGAGGATAAAATATTAGCATATTCAAAGACTTGTTCAAAGTAATTAGATATTTTATTTTCACAATGTAGGGATATATTTATTTGTTTAATAATATTAGAATATTTAAGTAAAATATTTATTTTTTCTTTTAAAAGAGTTCCATTAGTAGTTATTCTAACATTTATTTTATTCCTTTTACATATATCTAGAATATCATTTAATTTAGAATGTAATAAAGGTTCACCTAATACATGTAAATAAATAGTATTAGTATAATTTTTAATTTTATCTATAACTATTTTAAAATTATCAAGAGACATTTCTTCTTTTTTTCGCTTAGTTTTAGAACAAAATGAGCAGTTTAGATTACAAATATTCGTAATTTCAACATAAATTTTCGTAAATCGCATGTTAATCTTCTACTTTCATTTCAAATAGAATATCCCGAAGTTCCATAGCTCTTTCAAAATCAAGTTCTTTAGCAGCTTCTTTCATTTCTTCTTCTATTTTAGAAATCATAGTCATTCTTTCTTTTTTAGTCATTTTCTTAGTATCTTTTTCTTTAGTTTCAGTATCTAAGTTAGAAATTAAATCACGAATTTCTTTTATAATAGTTTTAGGTGTAATATTATGTTCTTTATTATATTGCATTTGAATTTCTCTACGTCTTTTGGTTTCATTAATGGCATATTCCATACTATCAGTTATTTTATCACCATATAAAATTACATGACCATGTTCATTTCTAGCACATCTTCCTATTGTTTGAACTAAACTTCTACTACTTCTTAAAAATCCTTCTTTATCAGCATCAAGTATTGCAATTAAAGACACTTCAGGAATATCAAGACCTTCTCTTAAAAGGTTAATTCCAACTAAAACATCATAAGTTCCTAATCTTAAATCTCTTATTATTTTCATTCTTTCAAGGGTTTTAATTTCACTGTGAAGATAAGCAACTTTTATATCTATTTGTTTTAAATAATTAGTTAACTCTTCAGCCATACGAATAGTTAGAGTTGTAACTAAAACCCGTTCATTTTTGTTTATTCTATCATTTATTTCACCAACTAAATCTTCAATTTGACCTTTAGTTTTACGAACTTCAATTGTAGGGTCTAACAATCCTGTTGGTCTTATAATTTGTTCAACATATTTATTATTAGTAAGTTCTAATTCATATTCTCCAGGGGTTGCTGAAACATAGATAACTTGGTTTAATTTATTTTCAAATTCTTGAAATTTTAAAGGTCTATTATCAAGAGCACTTGGAAGTCTAAAACCATATTCAACTAAGTTCATTTTTCTTGCTCTATCTCCATTATACATTCCTCTTACTTGAGGTATAGTTACATGACTTTCGTCAATTACTAATAAGAAATCTTTTTTAAAGAAATCAAGTAAACAGGTAGGAGTTTCCCCAGGTCCTTTTAAAGCAATATGTCTTGAATAATTTTCAATTCCATGACAAAATCCGGTTTCAAGTAACATTTCCATATCATAGTTAGTTCTCTCTCTTATCCGTTCAGCTTCAAGAGGTTTGTTGTTATTATTAAAATATTCTATACGTTCTTTTAATTCTTCTTTAATGTTATTAACAGCTTTTATTAGTTTTTCATCACTTGTTACAAAGTGGCTAGCTGGGAATATAGTAATACTTTTTTTACTAGTAATTACACTTCCGGTTAAAGTATCAATTTCATTTATTCTATCAATTTCGTCTCCAAAAAATTCAATTCTAAGTCCATGAGAATGTTCATTAGCTGGAATTATTTCTAAAGTATCCCCTTTGGCTCTAAAAGTTCCTCTTTTAAAATCTAATTCATTTCTTTCATATAACATATCAACAAGTTTTAACATAACTTGGTTTCTATCAATTGTTTCTCCGACTTTTAAGTTTATAGTTTTATTTTTATATTCTTCAACTTCACCTATACCATATATACAAGAGACACTGGCAACTACAATTACATCATCACGAGATAAAAGAGCACTAGTTGCTGAATGGCGAAGTTCGTCAATTTCATCATTTATTTTAGCATCTTTTTCTATATAAGTATCACTTGAAGGAACATAGGCTTCTGGTTGATAATAGTCATAGTAGGAAACAAAATATTCAACTCTATTTTCCGGGAATAATTCTTTTAATTCACTGTAAAGTTGTCCGGCTAAAGTTTTATTATGAGCAAGAACTAAGGTTTGTTTGTTAACATTTTTTATAACATTAGCAATTGTAAAAGTTTTACCAGTTCCGGTTGCACCAAGCAATACTTGATGTTTTTTACCTTCTTTAATCCCTTTTGATAATTCTTCTATTGCTTTTGGTTGGTCTCCACTTGGTTTATAGTTTGATACTAATTTAAACATATTGATGCTCCTTTCATTAATTAGCATTATTTTATCACTATATTATAGCCAAAACAAGAAAACAGCTATATGTTTCCTTGTATTATTTTTTTCTTATTTTTGAAAATTTTATTTTGAACTACTCATATAAATAAATATTCTTTTTTTAATTATTGATTACTTTTCAATACTTTTTCTACTTCATTTATTAATTGTTCTTTATCAGGTATGTAATAGGTATAAGTTGAAGCAAAAATATTATTTGCTAAACCACCTAAAGCAAATTCTAAAGCAATTTGGTCTTTTTCAGCACATAGTATGATGCCAATGGGTTTTCCATCGTCTTCTGAATTAATGACTTTTTCATAATAATTTAAGTACATGTTCATTTGCCCTAAATTTTCTGCTTTTAGTTTATTCATTTTTAAATCTATTAAGACATATGATTTTAAAAATTTATTATAAAATACCATATCAACATAGTAATCAATATTATTAAGTGTAATTCTTTGTTGAGAACCTACAAACATAAAACCTTTGCCAAGTTCTAGTAAAAAATCTTCTATATGCCTAATTAATTTATATTCTAAATCTTTTTCTAAAAGAGGTTTAGGTTCTTTTATTCCTAAAAACTCAAATACATAAGGTTGTTTAACAATATCACTAGGTTCACTCAAAATTTGACCTTCTTTGGATAATTCTAAAACTTTTTCTTTATTTGCCTTCCCATCAGAAAGTAAAAGTCTTTCAAATAAAGATGTATCTAATTGTCTTTGTAATTCTCTAACAGACCAATTAGAATTAATACATTCTTTTTCGTAAAAATTTCTTTTATTTTTATCTTTTATGGTAATTAATTCTATATAATGTGACCAACTTAAATTTTCATTTATCATATTATAATCTGGATAAATATTATAAAACCATCTCATATAAGTTAAATTAGTGTAAGAATATCCTTTTCCTAGCAGTTTAGTTAACTCTTTAGATAATTCTTTTAAAACCTCTTTACCATATTCTAATCTGTTATTATCTTCATTTTGGTGCTTTACAATAATCTTGCCTATGTTCCAATAAACATAAGTGATAGATTTATTTATTTCTTTTGTCAAATTATTTTTAGCTTCCGTTACTAAATTACTAATTTCCAAAGCCATAGTATTATTTTTTTCTAACATTATAAAATTCCTTTCTTTGAATTCTTCAGACATGTTTGAAGAATCATAAAATATTATTAATAGGATACAATTTATTACTAATAAAATTATATCAAATTTATCTTTTAAAATCATTCTTATTTATAATTAAATGTATATTATTTTAACAAATATAATAGGACACGAATGGTATATCAAATTTCCTTTGCCCATTTAGTATTGATAGTGTTATTATTTATTTTTTTGAATTTAACAGTATTTAAAAAAGCAAATAACAAAATAATTCTTAAATATTATACTATATTATAATAATTAAATAAATACTTTTCACATCTTGATTTTTTCTTTCTAGTTTGATATAAATTAATAAGAGGCTCATATTAAAGTAGTAAAGAAAAGTAGAAATTCCAATATTGAAATTTTAAGAATAATTGCAATTTTAATGATAATTTTTTCCCATTATTCAGTTCATTGTGCTAGTGAATATTTAACAACTTTTAGTTTTAATAAAATCTTTTGTGAAACTTTAGAATTAGGAAATCTTGGAGTAATTATTTTTATTTTGATTTTTGGATATTATTATGATACTAATAAATTACGATTAAATAAGTTTTTAAATTTAGTTATACCGGTTATTTTTTATTCGGTAGTTCTTTATTTGTGCTTTAATAAGTTAGATTATCATATAATTCCTTGCTTTTTTCCAGTTTTATTTAGACGTTATTGGTATGTAACAGCTTATATAGTTCTTTATTTATTTTCCCCATATCTTTCTAAATTTATAGAAAGTCTTACAAGAAGTAATTTTAAAAAATTCTTAATAACTATATTTTTAGTTTGGCAAATTATACCTTGGGCTTTTAGTTTTATAGGTCAAACAGCTATGTATTCTAGTGCTTTTACAGATATTTTACCAATTTATTTTTTAGGAGCTTATTTGAAAAAATATCCTAATAATATTTTTAATAAATATAAAAAGTATTTAAAATATGTACTTTTAATAAGCTTTTTAATTATCATATTAGCTGTAATTGGTATAACTTTATTAAGTTCTAGATTTATAATTTTAAAAATGAATACTAATCAATTTTTATTAAGAACATCACCTTTTGTTACAATTATAGCTGGAGCACTTCTCATGATATTTAAAAATAAAAAAGAAAGAACAAATAAAACAATTAATAAGATAGCTGGTTTATCATATGGAATTTATTTAATTCATGATAATACAAATTTTTCTTATTTCTTATGGTATAAACTTTTAAAAGTTCCTCTTTATGTTAAAACTAATTTACTTATACCTCATATGTTTATAAGTTGTTTATTAGTTTACTTAGTTTGTGGTTTGATAGAATTTTTAAGAGAGTTTCTTCATGAAAAATTATTGGCTAAAAGACTTTATAATTTATCAATTAAAATAGAAACTAAATTTAAAAAATTAAAGTTTATAAATTAAAGTAAAGAATTTCAAATAAAACTTTACTTTTTTTTAGTAAATGTTATAATAAAAAATAGTTATTTTTAGGGGGATTTATGATAAATAAAATATTAACATGTGGTAGGATACCTTCTTCTTATTTTTTCTTACTTACTTTAGCTTCACTTTTAGAAGATAAAAAAGAGGGTAGAATAGAAAAAGAAAAATTAATTGGTGCTAGTAAAATTTTAATGCAAGAATTAGATAATGAAAAAATAAACGAATTAGCTTTAGATGTTGATATGATTTTAAGTTATAAATACAATGATTTAGAAAGTGAATTAGCTAAGTTTATTGAAGATTATAAGGAAATTGTTGATTTAAAAGCTCAGGAAATAGTTTTAAGAGATGGTGTTAGTTATAATAAAATTCTAGCTTTACTTGCTAAAATAGAAGAGGAAGAAGAATTTGATAGTCTTTGGTATGAAGTTAGAATTTTACGTAAGAAAAAGTCTTTTAAAGATTATTTAGAACTTAACCATATTAAGAATTTATATAGAGATTTAATAGATACAGAAAGCATGGTAGAAGAACTTTATATGGAAATAGGTAATAATTATAAAGATAGAGATAAGAAAATACAGGAATTACTTATTATTAGAAATAAAATTTATAAAAGATTATTTACAGAAGGTAAAGATTTAATAAAAGCTATTCAAGATGAGGAAAATAGAGTAAAAATTGATTATGAAGAAAATTATCCTATTGATTTTAATTTACTTAAGAAAAGTGAATATTATACTGAAGATGGCGAGGAAATCGGAATTCCTTTAGAAAATAATTTTTTAAGTATTTTTCAAATTGCTATATTTGGAAATATTCCTTTAGCTGAACCTAAGCTTTCTAATGATTTGAATCAAATTTTATGTGATATGTTTAATGAAGAAGATGAGGATTTTGAGACAATTTCTTATTATGAAAATGATGTATTTAAAGGTTCATTTGATATGAATTTTGGAACTTGTTTTGACAGTGATGTAATTTTTTATTTAACATATATTAAAAAGTTAGAAGAATTAATGACTATCTATGGTAATAATTTAGAGCTTTTAAATACTAAGAAAAGATTAATATATTCTCTTGACGATGTAAGCTTAAGTTTATATCAAGAGGAAAATATAGATAAAGTTTTAGAAGAAAAGAAAGAAAATCCCGATTTTGATTTAATTTTCTTTGATAATTATGACCACTTCCAAGAAGAAAGTTTGTTCTTTATAGAAGATATATTTGAAGGTGAAAAAGGGGATTTTACAGATATTTTAAAGAAACTTGCCTTTGTTGCCACTTATTATGAATTAAGTAAAGATAGTGAAATAAAAAATAAATTATTAAATTATACTAATATTAGTCATTATCTTGAATATTATAGATTTATTATAGTACCAAGTTCTAAGAAATTAGTAAAATAATTTTAAAATTTTAATCCAAAATAAAAGAAAAATTGAGTTTTCAGAAAAAATTTAACTCAATTTTTAATTTTGTAAAATTAAGAAAATAAAAAATACACTCTAACGAAAAAGTTAGAGTGCAAAGAAAATCAATTCGTAGCACATCTAGCTGGGCTAGAAGATGTCCATTTTTAATATATGAGATAATCTCAAATACATACTAATTATAGCAAATAAATTATAATTTGTAAATAACTTGCCAAAAAGCAACAAAAAAGACATAAATTAGAAATTTAGTTTATGTCTTTTAATATATAAAAAAATTATATGGACGAAGAGATGAGTGAATATATAGAAAAACTAGCCATAATTCAAGAAATTACACTCAATTCTTCTAGCAAAACTATAAATAAAGAATAGACAATATATAATATATACTTTTTCTAAAAAAAAGTAAAGAGTTAAATTAAAAAAAATTAAAAAAAACATAAAATTAGAAAGTAGTTTAGTTTATGTTTTTTAATATAGTTTTAATTTAATAAAAAAGTTGTTATTAAATATCTATATTTTCTTTTTTGGAACAAATCCAAGGATTAATCTTGTTTTTAATCTCTTTTTTTATACCTTAGTAATTCAAAAAGACTTAATTAAAATCTGCGCGCACGCCAGGGGTAGTATTCTCAACCCAATCGTTGTTGAACTCGCCTGCAGTACGAACAGTAATCTCATTAGAATGAGTGTTCCACGAATTGAAGTGATTAGGCGACATCTATATACAGATTAACCCTAATTAAAGAATATTAAATTTTAATAGAAAAATCAAGCAAGATTTATATAAAAAAAATTAAACTTTTTTTAAGAAATTTTTCTCTTAAAAATTTACTAAAAATTAAAAATTGTAAAAAAAATTAACGGAATTTTTAGTTTTGAAGTGATTTTTTGACCTCAATTTTAAATATTCAGTTAATTTAATTTGAAATATTGCAAATTTCCTTGATTTTTAAGGAAATTTGAAGGTATTGCATTAATAAAAAAAGTGTGCTATTGTAAATAACTATGGAAGCAAATTAGGTTGCTGATGTTTGCCTACCTATTATTATTTTAATTTATTTTGAATAATAAAAAGGAGGTATCATTATGAAGGCTAAGACGTTCATTTTGAGGGTTTTGGTTGGAATAAAAGATATAATATTACTAATAATTATACTAATTTTAGTAATAAAAATGGCATCAGTCTTAGACTAATGCCATCACCCTATTTTAGGTAGGCATGTCAGTTAAAAACCGAAATGCTTCCTACAAAATAAATTATACTAAAATATAATTTATTTGTAAATAAGTATAATCAAAAATAATGAAATTATACATATTGTTTTTTTTATGTCTTTATGTTAGAATAAGTAACTAATTGATGGAGTGTATATGAAAATTAATGTAAAAGGTATAACAAAATATGTGTTAGTAGGAGCAACTTTGACTTTAGTTGGTTTAGGAATTGGAAAGGCTTATAGAGATAATACTTGTCCTATAAAAAGTCGTCATAAACATTTTTATAAAGATAGTAACGGTTATTTAATTACTTTAGAACAAGAAAAAGATAGTGTTAAAGATTATACTAAGTTAGAAGATTATGAGTTAATATTTGACGATACAAGTTTAGATATAGAAACAGATTTATTTTTAAGAGGTTTCGTTAAAATTGAAAATAATTTAGGATTAATTAATTACTATGAAGATTATTTAAGTGGAGAAAGATATTATAAAGCAAGTAATGGGGTAGAACTTAAAGGAGAATATGGTTTCTTTGCATATAAAATAGAAAAAATAGATAATGGAGAATATATATTTAAAGAAAGTCCTTATGTAAGAAGTTTGTATCATATTATGGAAGAATATCCTTATATTAGAAAAGATAACTTTTTTGAATTAGTTAATGCTAATGAGATAATTGATAATAGTAAAACTTTATAATAAAAAATGCATAGAATTTTGATTTTTTGAGAAAATTTTTTTAAATATTATGGACTTTAAACCTCTTATTTGATACAATTCTTATAGTGAGGTATTATATGAAGATAGAAATTAAAGAATATTCAAGTTTTACAACATTAATAAGTTCACTTTTGTTTTTTATTTTAGGTGCTGTTATTTTTACTAATTCTGATAGCATTATGACGGTAATTACTTATGTTATGGGTGGTTTAGTAACGCTTTTAGGTTTTATAAGCTGTTTTAAAAATTATCTTGATGTAAGAAGAAATCCTAAAGCATCGTCACTTCCTATGGTTATTGGAATTTTACTTATGGTAATAGGACTTGTTTGTATATTTTTAGCACCTGTTGTTAATTTTTTAGTTAGATTAATTACTGGTGGTTGGTTATTATTTGCTGGAATTAATCGTCTTGCTAATGCTTTATTCATGGAACGTAAAGACTCACTTTTCTTTGCTCTTTTAACATTAGCTATCTTACTTATTGTTGGTGGAATTTATACAATTTTAAAAGCTAATTTACCATTCAAATATCTTGGTATTGTATTGATGGTTTATGCAACTTTAGAAATAATTGGTTATATTATAAATATTATAAATAGAAAAGGTACTACTAAAGTAGTTATAGAAGAAGCTGAAGTTGTTTCTAATCAAGCTCAAAAAGAAGATGTTAAGGAAATAGAAATAAATACTTCAAATGATAATGGAAAGAAAAAGAATAAAAAAAATAAGAAAGGTGAATAAGGTTAGTTGATATGGAAAAGAATAAAAAGTTAGGGCTTATTATCGTTGGTATAGTTGGTTTGCTCTTTGGAATAGCCTTAGTTGTATATGGATATATGGATTTAAAAAATTCTAGTAATAATACAGAAGATAGAAAACCATATGGAGATAATATTAAATCTACTGGTGAACTTTTATATCTTTATGAAGAAGGTTCAAGTACAGAGTATGTTGGAAAATATACCTGTGAAAAGAAATATTGTGAGTTTAATTTAGCTTCACAGTTTCTAGATGTTTACAAAGACCCAGAAGCTGGAGTTGGTCTTATTTTTGATACAGATAATGAAACAACGGGATATTTCTTATATAATTTTAAAGCTGCTACTAAAATAAGTGAAGAATATAATTTTACAAATATAATTTATAGTGAAGCTAATATTGATTATTTTAGAATTGAAGATATGAGTAGTAAGAAAGTTGGAATAATTAATTCTAAAGGTGAAATAGTTGTACCGGTTTCTTATGATGATGTTGGTCTTGATATGTTGAATGTTGATACTAGTTCAACTTCTGTATTTGCCAAGACTACTGGAGTAGCTTTAGTTTCTTTAGATGGTAAATATGGTTTATTAGATATTAAAACTGGAAAAGAAATTTTAAAACCAGAATATGATAAAATAGGGGATATGAGTTACTTGCATACAGCTTTTGCTAATACTAAATTAGAAGAAATTTTTACACTTAAAAATGGAAAAGGTAGTTTTGTAAATTATAAAACTGGAGAAATCGTTAAAGAATTTGAAACAAATTATGAATATGCTTATCCAATAAATGAAAATATTGTAGTAACAGTTCTTAATAATGAGATAGATATTTTAGAAAATGATGTAAGTTTATTAGAAGAAAAAATAAAGCTAGTAGCAAATGAAACAGCAAATTACTATTTACATTATGAACCTCTACCAGCTGATGCTGAAAATAAAGAATATGATAGTATATTTGGTAATTCAAGTAGCAATAATTTCTATATAGAAACTGATTATAATAATGAAGGTAATGCCTTTAATAAAGTTTATAAGTTTGATATAAGTACTAAAAAGTTAACAGAAGAAGTTAGCACTCCAAGTGAAAGCACTGATAACAATTAAAAATAAATTGAAAATTAACATTAGTTATATCCTAATGTTTTTTTCTTAAAAAAATATACAAAAAAAATATAAAAATTTCACAAAAAAAACATATTTTTTATAATATTTTTGTGGTATACTTATAAAAGTAGGAGAGAGATATGAAAAAGGAGTTTAAAACCCTAAATGAACAAATAGAGATATTAAAAGGAAAAGGTTTAACAATAGAAAATACTGATTATGCTAAAGATGTTTTGTTTAGAGAAAATTATTTCTTTTTAAATGGTTATAGACACTTATTCATGAGAAGTAATGTAGACAAAAGATATATAGAAGGAACAACCTTTGAAGAATTATATAGTTTATTTTTATTTGATAGAACCTTTAGAAATATTATTTTTAAAAATATTTTAATAATTGAAAATAATATTAAGTCAATTATTAGTTATCAATTATCTTTAAAATATGGTTATCGTGAAAAAGATTATTTAACTCCTAAAAACTTTACTAGTAATAAGGAAAAAGTTAAACAAGTTAACGATATTTTGAAGAAAATGAAAAGACAAATTAATATAAATGCAACCCAGCATTCAGCAACGATGCATTATGTTAATAATTATGGTTATATTCCCTTATGGGTTTTAGTTAAGGTTTTATCATTTGGAATAGTAGGAGAGTTGTATTCTATCTTAAAAAAAGAAGACCAAATGGGAATTGCTGAAATTTATAATCTTGAAGTAGATACTTTAATCAATTATTTAACAATTTTATCTAATTATCGTAATTTATGTGCTCATGAAGATATAGTTTTTGAAAACAAAACTCAAAGAAGAATAGAAGATAATAAATATCATAAGTTATTAAATATTCCAATTATGGATGATGAGTATATATATGGAAAAGAAGATTTATTTGCTTTAATTTTAATACTTAAAAGGATGTTATCACATGAAGAATTTGGTAATATGCTAGAAGAAATTAAACATAATTTGGAAAATTTAGAGTTAAATTTACATACAATTTCTATTGATAAAGTTTTAGATAGAATGGGATTTCCTAAAAATTACTATGATTTAAAAAATTTAGATTGAGGTGATTAATATGAAAGAAAAAAATAGACTTAATTTAGTAATTTATTTGTTTGTGGCCTTTATTTTAGGAGGCTTATTAATGTATGTTATTGCTATTAATACTCCAGTATTGGAAAACTTAAGTGGAGGAACTACTAGTAGCAGTAGTAGTACATGTCGGGCTTGTAGTAAGACAGTAATTGTAAATGATGGTTCTTTATCTGCTAGTGTTGAGAAGGCTTATGATGCTGTAATGATGGTTAGAAATTATCAAGGTAATACAATTAAATCAACCGGAAGTGGTTTTGTTTATAAAACTGATAGTAAGTATGCTTATTTATTAACTAATCACCATGTAGTTGATGGTGCAACTAAGATAACTTTAATAAGAAGTGACGATAAAGAAATAACAGGAACTCTTTTAGGAAGTGATGAGTATTTAGATTTAGCAGTTGTTCGTATTAATAAAAGTGACTCCATTGATGTAGCTGTAATTGGTACAAGTGAAAAGTCTAAAGTTGGTGATACTGTATTTACAATTGGTTCACCTTTAGGATATGAATATCGTGGTACTGTAACAGATGGTATTTTATCAGGAAAAGATAGAAAAGTAACAGTTAGTATAAGTGATAATAATGATTTTATAATGAAAGTTTTACAAACTAATGCTGCTGTAAACCCAGGTAATAGTGGTGGACCTTTATTAAATGCTACTGGGGAAGTAATTGGTATAATTTCTTTAAAATTAGTTCAAACTGAAGTAGAAAACATGGGATTTGCTATTCCAATTGAATATGCTATGAAACATATTTCTAATTTAGAGCAAGGAAAAGCTATTCCTCGTCCTATGCTTGGTATAACTATGGTTAATGCAACTGAAAGTTACGCTTTATATAGATATGGTATTATGCTAGATAAAGATGTAACATCAGGAGTAGTAGTAATTGAAATTTCTAAGGATAGTGGTGCTAGTAACTCTGATTTAAAGAAAGGTGATGTTATTACTAAATTAAATAATGAACCTATCAACAATACAGCTTATTTAAGATATGAATTATATAAATATAATGTTGGAGATACTATTACAGTTACTTATTTAAGAGATGGCAAAGAAAAAACAACTAAAGTTAAATTAACAGAATATAAAGAAGATTAAGTCTTCTTTTTTTTATAAAAAATCACCTTAAGTGGTGATTATAATATAGTTATAATTTAT
>CANQEQ010000038.1 GCA_947595345.1 uncultured Bacilli bacterium
TCCTTGTCCCTATTTTCTAATACCATATTACTACAATTTTTTTACTTTTTCAAGTACTTTTATTTAATAAGAAAACACATGAACATTTTTATTATACTTTGTTCATGTGTCTAATTTTATCAAATTTTCTTATATTTACTTACTCTTTTTTATTATTTTATATATTTCCTTAGCAGCTTTTTGGCTTTTATTATTCTTGTTGATTACTATATGGGGATAAATTTCTTTATTTTCCATTTCTACTTTAGCTGTTTCTAATCTTTTCTTAATATTTTCTTCAGTTTCAGTTCCCCTATTTCTAAGTCTTGCTTCTAATTCTTTTAAACTAGGAGGTGAAACAAAAATACCAATTGCTTCTTCATAATTACTTAAAACTTGCTTATAACCATTAATATCTATTTCTAAAATAACATCATAACCATTTTGAAGATACTCAAAAACATGACTTTTAAGAGTTCCATAATATTTACCAGTTCCATACATATTATACTCTAAAAATTCATTACATTTTAACTTATCTATAAATTCACTTTCTTTAATAAAATAATAATTAACTCCATCTACTTCACCTTCCCGAGGAAGCCTAGTTGTTGCTGAAACTGATAAATGAACTTTATCTTTTTTCTTTTCATAAATTTTTAATAACTCGTTTACTACTGTTCCTTTTCCGGCCCCACTTGGACCAGATATTACTATTAATTTTCCCATATTAACCTCTTATTTTTAATTTTAAAATTGTTTCCCCAGGATTAAAGAAATCCCTTTTATATTCTACAACTCTTTTATCCTTCTTAACCATTTCATGAACCATTTTTCTAAGTGTATCTCCACCTATTCCATGAATTATTGCTACATACTCATTTTTAAGTACAATATTATCATTTATAAATTCATCTAATAAAATTTTAGCACTGCCTTGATATTCTCCATGTAAATCTAAAGAAGGCAAATTACTCGGCATATTCTAATACCTCTTTTAAAGTTGGAATTGAGTTTCTTCCTCCTATTCTAGTTACTGATATTCCTGATGTAATATTAGATAAACGCATAGCCTCAAGTAAATCATAACCCTGACTAATAAAATATAAAAATGCTCCATGATATATATCTCCGGCTCCCGTTGTATCTAAAGCTTTAACCTTGATACTTGGAACTAATTTATACTCTCCATTTATCTTTGTAAATGAACCATGTTTTTCTAAAGTTATTATTACTTGTCCTTTAAAATCTTGTGCTAACTTATCATATACTTTTTTTATAGTATCTAAATTGTTATAATCTAGTTCCATTTTTGTATAATCTCTTGCAAAGTCATTAGAACAAACTAAATAATCAACAAGACCTGCTAGCTTTACTGTTTTTTCATTACAACGACCAGCATCTAAAACCGAAATACATTTTCTAGTTGTAAGTAATTTATAGGCTAACTCATCCTCGTCACCATCAATTAATAAATAATCAAAGTCAAGTTGAATATCTTTTATCTTATTAAATTTTAAGTTTTTATCCCTATCCGTTAAAATAGTTCTAGTTCCTGTTTCTTTATTGGCAATTATAAAACTAGCTGTTGTTTTATAATCTTCACTTACTTCTAAATATTTAGTATCTACATTAAATTTATGGAATTCTTCTATTATTTTTTTACCATAATAATCACTTCCAATTATACCAGCAAAACTAGTAGGAACTTTCCATAAAGCTAATAAACAAGCAGCTGTTGCACTAGGGCCTCCTCCACATTCAACCCGACTATCTTCTAATCTTATTTTTTTATTTTCAACAGGAAAGCCATTAAATGGCAAGGTTATATCATAAGCTGCATGGCCTAAACAAAGTACTCGCATTTTAATTCTCCTTTTCTAAAATAATTGTAATTGGTCCATCATTTATTAAAGAAACTTCCATCATAGCACCAAATACTCCGGTTTCAACTGGCAAGTATTTACTTAACTTTTGATTAAACAAATCATATAACTTAGAAGCTTCTTTTCCGTTTAAAGCTTTTATATAGCTAGGACGATTTCCTTTTTTTGTATCAGCATATAAAGTAAACTGCGAAATTGATAAAATACTACCTTTAGTTTCTATAATATTTTTATTCATAACTCCATTTTCATCATCCATAATTCGTAAATTACAAATTTTATTTACCATATAATCAATGACTTTTTCATCATCATTTACTGTAAACGATACTAAGAGCATATAACCATAGTTTGATGAACCAACTATTTTTCCATCTACTTTAACATTTGACTCTTTTACTCTTTGTACAACAACTTTCATTTAAAAACCCTCCAAACATCTGTAACATATCCTAATTTCATTAAACTTTTTATAATATTATCAATTTCCTTTATTCCAGAAACCCGAAAAGATATTTCAAAATTATATTTCATGTCAATGATACTAGTTCTAATATTATTAATAACTAAACCTAAACTTGTAAGTTTATTGATTAAATCGCCTAAATAACTAGTGCTACTATTAGTAAGTATTCTAATTTTAGTTAAGTATTTTCCATTTGTCTCATCTTGCCACTTAACATCAATTAATCTATCGTTATCTCTTACATTAAAACATTCTACATTATGAACTGTTATACCATTATTTTTAGTAATAAATCCAACTATCTTATCACCAGGAATTGGGTTACAACAAGAAGCTATATTAACTTTAATATTATCAATTCCAGCTACATTTATATCCCGATTATTTTTAATTATTATTTCTTTTTTTAGAATTTTAGGTGTTTCATTAGGATAAATTAAAGAAACAATATTATGAGGTGTATATTTATTATTTCCTATATTTAAGTAAAGTTCTGTTAAGTCTTTACACTTTAACTCTTTTAGAATTTTACTTACATTATCTTCGGTTAAGAATTCTTTTTTAGATATATGTTTTTTCCTTAAATAAGAGTCAAGTGAATTCTCACCATATTTGATAATCTCGTCTTTTCTTTCTTTTTGAAAATAAGATTTAATTTTATTTTTAGTTTGAGTTAACTTCGCAATTTTTAACCAAGATAATTTAGGTCCTGTTGATTGCTTACTTGTATTAATTTTAACAACATCATTATCTTCTAATACATAATTTAAAGGTACTATTTCATTATTGACAATCGCTCCAACCATACTTTCTCCAACTTTCGTATGAACTCTATATGCAAAGTCAATTGGCGTTGCCCCATGAGGAAGTTCTATAACATCACCTTTTGGTGTAAATACATAGATATTTCCATGCATTTTAGTATCTTTAATTTCTTCTATTACTTCTCCTGTATCAACTTTATTTTGGTAATTATCAATTACAGTTTTGAAAAACTCTAATTTTTGGTCCGTTGAGGATAAGTTATCAGCTTTTCTATTTTCCTTATAAGACCAATGAGCAGCCAAACCATTTTCAGCTACTTCATTCATTAAAAATGTTCTAATTTGAATTTCAAATAAGGTATTATCTACCCCGAAGACTGTTGTATGTAAAGACCTATACCCATTACTCTTAGGCATTGCAATAAAATCTTTAAAACGTTTAGGAATAGGTCTAAATTTAGAATGAATTAAACCCAAAACTAAGTAGCAAAGTGACTCATCAGATACCATAATTCTAAGAGCAAATAAATCATATATATCATTAAATTTTCTACCTTTATCAAGTTTGTTATAAATACTATAAATGCTTTTACTACGCCCTTTAATCTCATAATTAATACCATGGGAATCTAAAAGTTCCTTTACTTCAATTGTCATTTTTTTAATTAAATTGTCGCGTTCATTTTTAGTACTATTTAATTTTTCTACAATGTCGTTGTAAACTTCAGGTTTTAAAGTTTTTAAAGACAAGTCTTCTAATTCACTTTTTAGTTTATATATTCCTAAGTGATGAGCAATTGGAGCTACAATTTCTAAGGACTCTTTAGCTAATTTTTTAGCAATTGTTGGTTTAAATTCATTTATATTTCGCATAAGAGTTACCCGACTAGCCAAATTAATCATAATAACTCTTACATCTTCCGTCATTCCAACAATTATTTTTTTATAATATTCAATTAAATATTCATTTTCCGTAGAATAAATTATTTGAGCTAATTTAAAAGCTCCTTTAGTTATTTTTACAATACTTTCATCAAAATATTTTAAAAGGTCTTTTTCACTTACTTTTTCTAAAGAGAGTAATTTATATAGTAAACTAGCTGTAATTGTTTCTATATCAGCATAAACAGTCGTTAAAATGAAAGCTGTTTCTAAAGTTTCTTTTTCTAACTTGGAATCTAAATATTTTTTGGAAAGTTCATAAGCATCAAGTAAAACTTTAGTATCTACTTGAAGATATTTTTTAACTTCTATAATAAGATTTTCAATTGTATTTTTTTCTTTAGTCATATTAACTCCTATTTGATTAAATTAATTATATCATAAAAAATCTAATTTAAAAGCAAAAAGATAAAACATCTCGCGTTTTATCTTTAAAATTTTTTCTTTAAGGATTAAGTCTATTTGGTCCACGGAACAAAAACATTGATTCTTTTATAGTTGGAATATTAAGTAAAAGCATAATAAATCTATCTATTCCAATGGCAAATCCTCCATGAGGTGGACAACCATATTTAAAGAACTCTAAATAGAATTTTACATCTTTATCTAAGCCTTTTTCACGAGCATTCTCACATATTTTTTCATAACGATGTTCACGTTCAGCACCCGTTGTTATTTCAACACCTCTCCAAATTAAATCAAAGCCTTGTAAAATTCCTGATTCATCACGCATATGATAAAAAGCTCTTTTTTCAGCTGGATAATCAACTACAAACATGAATTCATGATTAAATTTATCTTTAGCAAGTTTATAAACTAATCTTTCAGCTTCGGTTGTTAAATCATTTTTTTCACTTTCTGAAACTTTATAGTTATATCTTTCTTCTAGTTCTTTATAAATATCACTTAATTTCATACAAGGAAATGGTAAAGTAGGAACAATTATTTCAGTATCAAATAATTCTTTTATAACTTCTCCATATTTTTCTTTAATATGTGATAAGGCATAAGTTAACATCTCAGCTTCCATATTCATTACATCATTGTAATCTTTTATATAACTAAACTCAACATCAAAACTTGTAAATTCGGTTGCATGACGAGAGGTATTAGAATTTTCAGCTCTAAAACATGGTCCGACTTCAAATACTCTATTAAACCCAGCTGCCATAGCTAATTGTTTATAAAATTGTGGACTTTGGGCTAAATAGGCTTTACGGTCAAAATACTTTACTTCAAATACTTCACTTCCACTTTCACTAGCAGTCTCTATAAATTTAGGTGTATGAATTTCTGTAAAATCATTATTGTATAGAAACTCACGCATATATCTTACAAGGTCGCTTTGAATTTGAAATATTTTCATATTTTTTTCATTACGTAAATCAATAAAACGATTATCAAGTCTCGTATCTAAATTAACATTGCCTAAATCATTGAAATTAAATGGTAATTCTTCACCTATTCTTTTACTTGTTACTTTAATATCACTTGGTATTAATTCAATTCCATTTAGTTTAACAGCTTCATTTTCCATAACCTTGCATTTTACTAAAACTGTACTTTCAAGTGGCAAACTAGAAATTAGAGAAACCATTTCACTATTTTCTTGGGGCTCTTTTTCAATAGTCATTTGTACTTTACCAGTTTGGTCTCTTAAAATAACGAATTGCATCCACTTTTTATCACGTATAGTATCAACAAATCCTGAAAATTCAATTTCATTTCCTATTTGTTCTTTTAAATCACAGGCATTAATTTTTTTTAACATTTTTACTCCTCCTTTAATTAAAAAAAAGCCATATTCTAAGGACGAATTAACCGTGGTACCACCTTAGTTCATGACTTTCATGCACTCTAATTTTTAACGCAAATTACACGCTTGTCTTACAATTGATGTCTTCAATAATCTAACTTGATAATTCCCACCTAACATTATCTCTCTTTAAAGTATCAATTACCTACTCCTTCAATCAACATTGAAATTATTTTAACATACTAAAGAAGATTTTGTCAACTTAGTACATTTGTTTTTAAGGATAAATTCACAAATGTATAATTTCTCCAATTATTTAATTTCTTCTCCAACCATAATAAACTTTCCAGAAGTCAAGTCATTATAACTAATTGATATTCCATCTGTAAATTCATATATCTTGCTTTTATCAGTTAAAATCAAAATTGTATATTCGTTTTCTTCTTCATCATATCTATAATTTGAAATACTTGGTTTGACTTTATTTAACAATATATTAAAATTTCTATTCATCATTCAACTTCTCTTATAATAATTCAATAATAATGTAACTTTTATCCTTAGAAAATTTCCAATAAGATTTTTTATTTTCCTCTCCTGAATAACCAATAAAACCTGCTTTTTTATAATAATCAGTTATACCACTAAAATATTTTCTTGATTTATTTATTTTCAATTTCTTTTTTATTCCAAAACATTCAACTTCAAATTTTTCAGCATTTTGAATAACATCAAAAATTTGACGAGGTATTGGTAAAATTCTAGCTCTAATATCGTTTCTAGAAATAGGTTTAGGTATACTTTCTTCTATTCCATTATCAAGATTATTAAAGTTAGATAAGTTTTTATCCTCTTGTTCAATTAATGACTGTATTCTTTCTTTTGATATCCTTGGTGTCCACTCAAACATAACATCTTTTTCTGGATTATTTAAGTAAAAATTAACAATATCTGCTCCATTTATTAATATAACTGGTTTAGAATTGTTTGAAGCACTTTTTATTGCATCTTTGGTAAAATAAGATGTTGTTATAAGTATTCTACCATTTGGACTGTCTTTCTCTTTTGATTGTAAATCAGAAACCGGCTCTCTATTAATATTACGTCCTGATGGATTATATTTTTTAGCTTGAACAATATATTTTTCTTGAATATCATTGTTTTCAGGAATAATATGCTTATAGCAAATTAAGTCTATGCCTCCATCACCAACACGACCAGTTACTTCAATATCTTCAAAACCCAAATCATTCAGAAATATCTTTACAAATATTTCAAACTGCTTTCCTCCTTTAGCTTTATTTTCTCTGTCAAAACAATTATAAAAATCTTCTACTAATTTTTTTATATTATATTCCATTTCTATAACTTTCCTTTCTTTTAGTAGCTAAATTCAAGTATTTTTTCTAAATCAATACCAATATATTTTATTTTTCAACTTATATTTTTCATCAATAATTTTAGGTTCTATTTTTTTAAGATTCACTTAAAATTAATTTAAATTTATCTGTTTCATAATAACATTCATTTTTCAATGATAAAATTCTCATATATTAATTATTATCTTTTTATCATTCAATTATCTTTATTAATAGATTAACATTTCAATTAGTTTTGCTTTCATTAATTCTTTTCTTTTTTCTAAAAATTCATTATAGTTGTTTATTGATAAAGAACAATCAGGTAAATATATATCTTTTTCATTTGGATATCTTTTTAACCATTCTTCTAGTTCCATTGCTTGTTTGCTTTCATTTTCCTCTCCTGGCAAAAGTTGAAGATTTGCTAATTTATTTCTATTATCTTTAAATTTTTCAATTTTGGATAATTTTGATTCAGGATGCATGTGATCTTGATGATAAATATGGCTAGATATATTTGCACAAGGATAAAGTATTGACAATATCATAAATGTATAATCGCCTTTATTTTCATTAAACCAACTATCAATTATTTCGTCATTTACAACAAAATTTCTATCTCCAACAATAACAACATTCTGTAAATTTTTCATATTAAAATATATATTACGCAAATTTTTATTTTCATCAACTAATGCATTTCGCACAGATGTAAGTGTACTATTGCTAGCTACACCAAATAATTTTTTCATTTGAGAAATAACTAAATACTTTTTAAATTCTTCTTTAGGATTATTATTTGGTGTTTCATCCAATTTGCCTCCTTTATATAAATAATAAATAATTGGCATCACTGCATTATATGAAATTAAATTATCAGCACTATATCCAGAATAGCGTAATACTTCTATTACTTTTTCTATTGCATTTTTTAATTTTTCCCAGTTTGATTTCATAGTATTAATATTACTTTTTAAATCTTCTACTTTTAAAGTTACTGGTTCATCTAAAAGATATAACATTGTTCTCATAATAAAATCTTTAGTAAATTTGAATTTATAACTTGGACCACCTTTATTATTAATAGTATCAAGCAATTCTTCTATGTTTTTCCTAGCTTCTGGCCATATTTCAACTATAGTGGAAAATAACAAATCTGTTTTACTTAAAATTGTTCCTCCACTATTAGTTCTAACAAATATATTAAGTATATCATCATATGTAGTATCATTTGGAATTTCATCTATTTTTAAAACTTCATCATTAACACAAAGTTGGTGATATAGTTTGTTAATATTTTCTTCTGCATTTTTTTTATCTTCAGCAGTTAATTTTTCAGCGTTTATTTTATATTCATCTAAACTTTCTAAATCTGGTTTATTATTATATGTTAATATTTTTCCAACTTTAAACCAAATTTTGTTTTTATTTTCTCCATCTTCAAACTCTTTATCTGCAATAAATTTAAATTCATATTTATAATCCTCATCAATATTAGGCTTTCCAATTAAATTCATATACAAATATTTTTCTTTATAACTACTTACATTGTCTTTTCTTGCACGATATATTTTTAATTTTAAAAATCCTCTAAGCCCCAAAAATAAGGCTTGTGTTCTTTGCTGACCATCTAAAATGCCATAAAATGTTTTGTCTGGAGAAGGATTTTCTAATTTTTCGTTATTCTTTTTTAACATCTCATCATAACTAGATATTAATTTAAAAAATTCCACTTCTTTGTCTTTAATTGATTTCCCATTCAAATTCCATAACATAATATGTCCAATAGGATAATTTCTCATAATTGAATCAAATAACTTGCATATTTGGTCTTGTTCCCAAACATAATTTCTTTGAATAGATGGTAATATTAATCTCTCATCACTTGCATCATCTATATATTCTCTAATAGTTTTTTTCATACTTACTCTCCTTTATTAAAATTATTCTTTATTTTTAAAATTTGCAATAATTATTTCTTACACAATACCTTTATCTTTAGCTTCTATATTTCTTTGAACTTTTATATAGTTAAAATTATAATTTTTATAAAATTCTTTAACTAAAGAAGCATCGTAATTTGATAACATCACATAATAATCTCTTTTATCCTTCTTTTCTAAAACCATTCCATGTATTTATTATAAATTTATATATCAGAGCCATAATTTTGGTCAAAATGGTATTTGCATAGATTTGTCAAAATCTTAGTGTGTTATTAATTGATAAATATAACTTTTATAATACTCCTCGTAAACTAGAGAAATTATCTCCATCAAATTCAATTTCTATTTTTGAATCAGGTGAAAAATCAGTAATTAATTTATTATTTTCTTCTACAAAATTATATTCCATTTCCATTAGTAATGCTTTAATCATTAGTTTAGCATTTACATTAAAGTTAGATGTAATATCTGTTATTAAAGAAAATAATTCGGTACTTTTTAATTTGGAAAATATATTTTCTGGCAAACTCTTAACAAACATATATATTGAAGTATCTCCTTTACCACAAAAATATGCAACATTAATTGGAGCAAAGGCAATATATATCATTGATAGATTAAATCCATTAATATTTTCATTTAATGCTATTTTACTATTTGTTAAATATTGAGGCATTCCTAAATTTTCTAATTTAACTCTTGTTTTTATCATTAAGTCAACATACTTATCTGGAATAACTTTTTCTATCTCTGATGAATACCAATAAGGATCATTTTTACTAGTCGTTCCGATACATTCAATATTATATTTTTTATCATCTAAAGTCAGCATTCCAGTTGATAAATCAACATCCCAGTGATTATATTTACCTATATACTCAATAAATCTTCGTTGATATAAGTATGTTTTTCCGATACATATTGATAATAAATCTTTAAAATTAATATCACTTTTATTTAATAAATTTAAAGTTTCTACTTTTAACATTTCTATTCTCCTTTATTTGATTTAATCTTATCATGTATAATATATGAATGTCAAACTTATTGTTTGTTTTCTTCTAAATATCTTTCATATAATTTATCCATTGATGATATATAATTTTTATCTTGTTTTATTCTAAATTTTTCATATTCTTCATTAGCTTTATCTAAAGCCTGCTTATGAGAAATATTACCTGAATTTGATAAAATTTTCTTTTTTCGAAATTTCAATAAATCATTCGTTGCATCAATCCATTTTTGCATTGTCATTAGATTATGCTCATTTACCATATCTTCAGCATAGTCCAAAAAGAAGGTGGTTAAACTTTCTAATTTTTTAATTTCTTGTTCGTTTAAATAATTTTTAGCAATACTTATATCATATTTCATAATTTTTCCATTTGGAGAATTTTTCCAATTAGTAAGTCCCATATGTTCTTTATTGGCATCTACTCTTTCATATATAAGCTCTGCTGCAGTATGACCAGATATAGCATAATGAAGTTTATTTTGAACAATTTTAAAAAATGTATATGCTTCTTCAGAATCTTTATTATAATCTATACTTGTACTTTCAAACAAATCGGTAATTTTTTGATAAAGTCTTCGTTCACTTAGACGAATTTCTTTAATTGTTTCAAGTAATTCTTCATAATAGTCTTTACCAAATTTTGGTCCATTTTTCATTCTTTCTACATCTATTTTAAAACCTTTAATAATATAATCTTTTAAAACATTAGTAGCCCATATTCTAAATTGTGTTGCTTTTTTAGAATTTACTCGATAACCTACAGCGATTATAGCGTCCAAGTTATAAAATTCTACATTTCTTTTAACATCACGATTACCTTCTTTTTGAACTACTGAGAAAATCTCGGTAGTTGCATTTTTATCTAATTCTTTATCTAAAAATATATTTTTTAAATGTAATCCTATATTATCTTTAGAACAATCAAATAATTCAGCCATACTTTTTTGAGTAAGCCAGATTGTCTCATCTCTTAAAATTACATCTATATTTATTTTTCCCTCTTCTGTTTCGTATAAAATAATATTACTTTCTTGCATATTTAACCTCCTTGATAACATTATTATATAGTTTGAACAATTGTTTCGCAATAACTTTTTTTTATTATTTAAAATAATTATTAGACATAAAAAAACAAACCTTACAACTGGTTTGCTTTATAAATTTTCTAATTATCTAATTTATTGTATTCTTCATCAGTTACAGGTTCTAACCACTCATTTGAAGTCTCTTCACCTGGAACCTCTACTGCAATATGTGAGAACCATGAATCAGGTCTTGCCCCATGAAAGTGTTTTACATTTGCAGGGATTACTACAATATCACCAGGTTTTAATTTTTTTACAGGTTTTCCCCATTCTTGGTAGTATCCATATCCAGCTGTACAAATTAAAACTTGTCCTCCACCAGATTTAGCTCTATGAATATGCCAATTATTCCTACATCCTGGCTCAAAAGTTACATTGGCAAAACTAATTCCATTTTCTGTTTTTGCAATAGGGTTCAAATAACTTTTACCTGTAAAATACTTAGCATACAAATCATTTGGTTGTCCTAATCCAAAGACATTTAATTTTTCAAATTCTTGTTTTTCCATTAAAAATTACCTTCTTTCTTTTAAAATACTAAATTAATAATTTGTCCAATAATTAAAGAACTAATCATTACATATAATAAATATATCACAAAATTTTTCATTCCCAAAACGATTTTTAAGGCTCCTAAATTGGTTATTTTAGTTGATGGCCCTGTAATCATAAATGATGTTGCAGCTCCTAAACTCATTCCTTTAGAGAGCCATTCCCCTAGTAATGGAATAGTCCCACCACCACAAACATATAAAGGAACACCAACAGTTGCAGCCATCAATACTCCAAATCCATTATTACCAAACATATTCTCAACAAAACTACCAGGTACATACATTTGAAATAAAACAGATAAAACTATTCCTGCTAAAAAGTAGGAACCTGTTTTTTAATAATCTCATGAATAAATTAGGGTCTACATCATGATTATGAATTTCGTATAGTTTTTCAAATTTAAAAAATGATTTTTTCTTATAAAAAATTCTGACGAGTAGTCCTGCAATAAATCCAACTAATATACAACTATTTAGACGAATTAACATTACTTTCACTCCAAGAGCTGATGTATGAATTAAAAGTTGGGGATTTAAAAGTATTGAGGACATCATAAAAGAGGCCAACATATCATCTTTCATTCCTTTTTTAGAAAAAGATGCAGCAATAGGAATTGTTCCATACATACAAAGAGGAGATAAAATTCCAAGTAAACTTGCTATAAATATTCCCAGTATTCCTAAATTTTTCTTTTCAATATATAAGAAAAATTTATGGATTTTATCTTTAGCGAATACCGAGATGATAGAACCAATTACAATTCCTATCGCCCAATAGATAAATATTTGGGAAAATTGAATTTCAAAGTAATACCAAAAATATACGAGCCATGATTTTATAGCATCAATCATCAATGTTCACCATTTTATAATAACGACTACCTAACCCAATATCTTCAGCATGTTCAAGTACAAGTAAACCATTTCTTGATTCAATTCTTTGAACTAAAGAATCACTTCCTTCAGCTTTATAAACTAAATCAATACTAGCTTGGTCTAATGCAACAGGATCTGTTGATGCTAAAATTCCTATATCATGTAT
>CANQEQ010000039.1 GCA_947595345.1 uncultured Bacilli bacterium
TATAACTTTTGATAAGGATAAGTATAAGTAGTTTCATTAGCATCACTTCCGTTTAAGCTAATTGACGTTAAATTCCAAGTTGGCATTCTATCTAATTGCATTTTAACTAAATCAGTGATTTTATTTGTTGGCATATTTGTTATAAAACTTCCTTGAAGTGAAGATAAAATAGACGTATATTTAGCTAAAATAGTTGGATTAACAGCTTTCTTTAAAATAGCTTGAATCATAGCTTGTTGATTTTCTCCTCTAACTCTATCACCATCAGAGAAAGCTTTTCTTGTTCTTACAAATTGTAAAGCTTGAATACCTGTTACATGATTATAACCTTTTTTAAAGTTGTAACGACCATATGTAGATGTAAATGTATATTTAGAATAAACATCTACGCCTCCTAAGGTATCAACTAGTTTTACTAAAGCTGTATAGTTTACTTTAACATAATAATTAATTTCAATTCCTAGTAAATTTTCTAAAGTTTTAACACTCTCTTCAGTTCCATACATACCAGCATGGGTTAATTTATCTTTTTGATTATAATCTGGTAAAGTTACATAATAATCTCTTGGAACATTGATTAATAAAACTTGATTAGTACGAGGATTAATACTAGCAACAATATTTACATCACTTCTTGTAACGGATGAGATATTATTATAAGTATCAATTCCGGATATATATATATTGAATACATCTTTAGTAACATCAGCTTCTTTTTTAATTTCCTTAGTTTTCTCAGTAACTGAAAACTTAAAAATTACCCGATGTTTATCTTCAAAATCTTTATGTTCTTCACTGATTACTTCATAATAACTATCAAGAACCATAAAAGCTTGTATTTCATTTTTATCTAAATCGTCTAACATTAATTGATAATCTTTATATTCCGTTTTTTGATAAGGGATTTCATCATATAACTTATCAATAGCTAAATCTACATTTTTACTTGTAATATATCCAACTTTACTACTTTTTAAATCTCCTATAGCTTCATATTTAGAATTCTTTAAAACAATTACTAAATAATTCTTTGTTTCATAGTTGTAACCACTTGTAAAAGCATCTATAAAATTATACGTTTTATTCAAATAGAAAAACAAAAGTCCCATGATTAAGGCAAACAAAATACTAATAACCGTCAAAGTTATTCGTAATTTCTTTTTAGTCTTTTTTCTATATAAAAATAAAAGTAAAATTGCTGGAATACCTATAATTAAAATAAAATATGGTATTAAAAACTTAGTTGGTAAAATATTAAATTTTAAAATTAAATATGTATTTAAAGCTACTACTAAAGCTAATATTAAGGTTAATAATAATAAAAATATATTATATTTTTTTAATTTTCTTTTTTTCTTTAATTTATCTTCTTTCCTCTTTCTTGAAGTCAATTTGTATCACCTACGCCTTACTATACATTATATAATATTATACTAATTAATGCAAACTTTAATTATTCTTTTATTTATCAATTAATTTCTTTACTAAAGATAGCATATTATCTTTATTTCTAATATATGGTTTAGGAGTAAAAGTTTTAGCTTTTTCTAAAGCACCCTCTAAATCACTTACATTTTTTACTCCTATTATATAACCCTCAGCATCAAAGTTTTCTATAATTTGTAATTGATGGTCATTTATATGTTCTTTATATTTTTTATACCTTGGAACAGCGATTACCTTACGTTTATTTATAAGTCCAGTTAATATAATACCTACTCCTCCATGAGTTATTAATAAATTACATTCTTTTATTAATTTATCAAAATCTTCTTTACTAATTAAATCAAATATTTCCATATTAGAAGATTTATAAGTTGCTGAATCACCAGCTTGTACAATTACTTTATCCTGAATTAGTCCTTCGTCAATTAATCTATCTAATTCAACTAATAATCTTGTAAACTTTTTATCTTGAGTTCCAAGTGCTACTAAAATCATACTGCCTCCTTAGTAAATAAATCCTCCATAAATGGCTTTAGGATATAGTTTTAACATACTTTCCCATTGAACTATAAAATAATCAGCTATGGGGTAAACTATCTTGCCAGCTAAAGTTCTAGTTGTTCTATTGGCTAGAGTTTCTATATAAATAATCCTACTTTTAAATAATTTTCCAATATAACACATACTAACAGCTGTATGCGTTCCAGTTGTAATAATAACATCAGGTCTTATTTTTAAATAAAGATATAAAGACTTAAAAAAATTATAAATAAACTTAAAGAAATACGTAAGAAAATGTGACTTAGTTCCATAAACTAAGAAATAAACACTTTTATACTTCTCTTTTAAATATAAATTTGATTTAGTCTTCTCCGTTACAATTGTTGTATCATATAAAGAAAACAAATCACTAAGCTCTAACATCTCAGATAAATGTCCCCCAGTTGATGATATAAACATTACTTTTTTCATAAATCACCTTTATCCTTAGTCGTATTAAAAGATATTTCTAATATATTATGATTTACTCGTTTATCAATGGGAGGTAAAGTCAAATAATCACCATAAAGTCTTGTTAAATAAAAATCCGGATTATTAATTATATTAACTTTTTTAAGACAAAATTCGCCCTTTTTAACAGGTAAAAACACCTTCTTTTCCATTAATTCTCGTTCGGTATTATATCCTCCTACAAAGCAAACCATATAACCAGTTTCTTTCTTATTATATTTAGTCATTAAGAACTTTTGAAATTTATATAAAGTAGTTTTTTTAAATGGTAAAAATAAAGCACTAAAGATTTTATGATAACAACTTCCAAGCTTATACATATGGTCTTTTACATAAAATGTTTCAACAATAGCTTTAATTATATTAGCTCTAATTCTAATTTTTTTATAACTAGAAGTAGCATTATCAAAAGGAAAAACATCAACAAATATTTCATTTCTATCCTTTATACCTTTTATAAATCTTTCAAGAACTAATGTATTACTTTTTCTTACTTTAGCATAAGGGTGAAAATAATCTTTATTATTC
Source organism: uncultured Bacilli bacterium (assembly GCA_947595345.1). Lineage (GTDB taxonomy): Bacteria > Bacillota_I > Bacilli_A > RF39 > UBA660 > RUG591. The sequence goes on from CANQEQ010000039.1 coordinate 2,986, forward strand.
TCCATACATTCAACATAATACTTAGACTTATTAGTTTGAGGATATAATTTGATAAATTTCTCATAATCACTTCTTGGCATTCCTATATCCATATCATCATCCCAAGGAATAAATCCTTTATGTCTAATAGCACCTAAAAGAGTTCCTCCACATAAAAAATAAGTTAAATTATTTTCTTTACAAAATTTATCAATATCTAAAAGCATTTCTAATAAAACACTATGTAATTTTTCTAAATCTTTATCACTTATACTTTCCATAATAATTTTTCCTTTATAAATTAAATTATAGCATATCTTAGAAAATTTAAAAAGATTAATAAGCAAAGTTTACATATATCTAAAAGATTATTTTAATTTTAACTTTTTATTTTCAACTTCAAATAATTCAAGAAGTTTTTTTCTATCTTCTTCTAAAGTCTCTAACCCTAAGGCATCCGGGAATACTTCATAAAAAGGAAGTCCTAACATAATTTCAAATTTATCCTTTAATCTAGTTGTTTCTCTATAATGTCTATTAGAATTTTTGGTTATTTCTTTTCTAGTATAAATATCTAATAAACGTCTTTCAATTGTTGTAAAGCCACTATCCATACAAAATAAATCACATAATTGTATAATATTATCATAAATTGTAGCTTCGTCAGTGTTTTCTATTATAAATTTTCTTTTTAAATCACTTGGTCCCATACCACAAGTTAAAGTAATATCATTTTCAATAAAAGAATGTGTTAAAGAAATTTTAGCTTCCTCTAAAAAACCTAATTCTTGTAAAATTTTATAACCTAAAATTACATGATTACTATGGTCTAATTTTCGTCCAATATCATGAATAAATCCAAGGGCCATTAAATAATCCTTGTCAAGTCCCATAAAGGATGCAATCCGAGCGGCTCCTATTCCTACATAAATTGAATGTCTAATCCAAGCATTCTCTCCCTTTTCTAAATCTTCTAATTTATTTACATTTCCAAATAATAAAAGTTTTAATGCAATATTACTAGTTAATAATTTTTCTTTTCTATCTTCCATAAAACACCTCAAGAAATTAAATGATACCATAGAAAATTCTTTAAGTCAATTTACAACTATATATTAAAATGTTATAATTTAAGTGGTGATTTAAGTGAGAAAAGAAAATAAACATTTTAAAGAAATTGCTCCTGATACTTTAAAAAAATTAAGAGAAGTCCAACTTGAAATTTTAAAAGAAATAGATAGAATTTGTAAGAAAAATAATATAGAATATTTTTTAATTTATGGAACATTACTTGGTTCTATTAGACATAAAGGCTTTATTCCATGGGACGATGACTTAGATATTGGATTAACTCGCGATAATTACAATAAATTTTTAGAAGCTTGTATGAAAGATTTAGATAGTTCATATTTCTTGGATTATTTAAAAACTAATGAAAATTATCACTTACCTTTTGCTAAAATTAGAAAAAACAATACAACTTTTGTAGAAGAAAACGCTGAAGATTTAATGACTCATAAAGGTATTTATGTTGATATATTCCCACTTGATAGAATAAAAAATAGAGACTCACTTCTTACAAAATTTAAAGTTATAACAATTAGAACCTTAATTGAAACTGTTTTTTTAAAGAAAAAAATGCATGAAAATGCTAAATTTGCTAGACACCCTTTATATGTTAGATTATTATCTATCTTAAGTCTTAAAAATATTTTTAAATTAGAAGATTATATTGTAAAAAGTTTAAGTAATGACAAAGGAAATTATTATATAAGTTTATTTGGTAGTTATCCTTATAAAAAAGATTGTTTCAAAATAGATAAATTATTCCCCCTACAAGATGTTACATTTGAAGGAAAAACCTATAAAGCCTTTAAAGACTATGATTATGTTTTAAAAAGTTTGTATGGAAATTACATGACTTTGCCACCAATTGATAAACGAGTAAATCATGGAGCTTTAGAAATTAATTTTCATGAAGGCTGTAATTGTAATTTAAAAAAGAGGTAGTATATGAAATTATTATTTATCCAAATTAAAGGAAATTCTGTTGGTGGTATATGGTTTGTTAATAAAGAAATCTGTGAAGAATTAACAAAAAGAGGAGAACAAGTAGAAGTTTTATCTATTAGAAATAATCCTGGTAAGAATACTATTGAAAATAATCTTAACTTTAAAATTAAAACGATTAATAAAACTGATTTATGGGAAATTACTCATAAAAAAGATGTTTTAAAATCCTTAAAAGAATTTAAGTTTTTAAGAACTAGTTATAAATATATAAAAGATAATTTGAAACTAAAAAAAGATTATAAGAAAGTTTCTCTATATATTAAAAATTATAACCCTGATTATATAATAGCTTCCCATTATCAAGTATTAGATGCAATACCTAAAAACTATTTAAGTAAAACCTTCTATCACCATCACAATTCTTTAAAAGAAGCCTTAAATAATAAAACTTTTAAAAAATATTTATATAAATTTAATAATAAAGTTAATTTTCTATGGTTAACCAAAAAGACTATGGAAATTGCTAAAAATATAGGACTTCATAATAATTATTTTATTTATAATCCAGCTCGGTTTGAAACTAAAGAAAGAGCTAAAGTTTTAGAAAATAAAAAATTAATTGTTGTTACAAGAATTGAAAATGAACAAAAAAGAATTGATTTAATGTTAGAACTTGCTAACCTTGTTTTAAAAGAAGTAGCCGATTGGACTTTTGAAATATATGGGGTTGGAGAATTTACAAACTTTGGAAAGAAAATTTTAAAGGAAAATCCGAGAATAAAATTCTTAGGACAAACTAATGAACCTAAAAGCGTATTACTAAATGCTTCAATTAACTTAAATACTTCCCTATTTGAAGGTTTTTCTATGTCAATTATAGAAGCTTCCGAATGTGGAATACCTACTGTGAGCTTCAACTTTGGTGAGTCCGTAAATGAACAAATTATAAATTCTAAAACTGGTTTTATTGTAAATACGAAAGAAGAATTTATTGAAAAAGTCTTATATTTAATTAAAAATCAAGAAGCTTTAGAAAATATGTCAATTAATGCTAAAAAATATAATGAACAATTTAATATTAAAAATATAGGTGAAAAATGGGAAAGTATGTTAAATAAAAAAGGTGATTTATGATAAAAGTAAGTGTAATAGTTCCAGTTTATAATGTAGAAATGTATATAGCTAAATGTTTAGATAGTTTAGTTAATCAAACTTTAAAAGATATAGAAATTATTGTTGTAAATGATGGAAGTCCTGATAACTCCGAGGAAATTATTAAAAAGGTGCAAGAAAAATATAAAAATATTATTTATTTAAAAAAAGAAAATGGAGGATTGTCTAGTGCTAGAAATTATGGCCTAAATTTTTCAACTGGTGAGTACATCTCTTTTGTTGACAGTGATGATTATGTTTCTAAGAATATGCTTTTAGAAATGTATAATAAAGCTAAAGAAGATAATCTAGATATTTTAGTAGCTGGAGCTTTAGAAATAAATGATAAAACTACTAGAGTTTTAAAACCAACTTATAATTTAAGTTCTGATTATAGAGATTATATAATGGCTAATCCTATGGCCTGTGGAAAACTTTTTAAAAGAGAATTATTTAAAGAACCTTTTTTATTTACTGAAGGAATTCATTATGAAGATTTAGAATTAATACCAAGTTTTATAATAAAAACTAAAAATATTGCTTATATAAATGAAACTTATTATAAATATATTGTTCATAAAGGTTCAATTATCCATCAAGATAAGTTTAATCCCAAAATTAAAGATATTATTAAAGCTTTAAATAATCTAAAAAAACGTTTTGAAGACTATAATTTATATAATGAATATAAAGAAGAATTAGAATATTTATACATTGAACATCTTCTTTATAGTGCTCCCCTTCAAATTGTAAACTTTAAAGAAAGTAAACCTTATATAAAAGAATTTAAAGATATTATTAAAAAGGATTTTCCTAATTGGAGAAAAAATAAATATATAAAAAAGAAAAGTTTACCTTTTAAAATTGTTATAAATTTAAGTTATTTTAATTTAAGAATTCCCATAATGCTACTAAAAAAATTAGGAGGAAAATAATGAAAGTAAGTGTAATAGTTCCAGTTTATAATGTAGAAAATTATATAGCTAAATGTTTAGATAGTTTAGTTAATCAAACTTTAAAAGATATAGAAATTATTGTTATAAATGATGGAAGTCCTGATAACTCTGAGGAAATTATTAAAAAGGCACAAGAAAAATATAAAAATATTATTTATTTAAAAAAAGAAAATGGTGGTGTTTCAAGTGCTAGAAACTATGGTCTTAAAAAAGCCACTGGTGAGTACATTTATTTTCTTGATGGTGATGACTATTTACTTAATGATGCCTTAGAAAATTTTTATAATAAGGCAAAATCAGGAGACTTTGATATGGTTATTGCTCCGGTTACTTATATTTTAGAAGACAAAGAATTTGATGTTCCTACCGGGATTTCTAAAGATTTAATAGGAAAAGAAGAGGTTAAAGAAAATTTAGTTTATTTATATCCGGCAGATGGCTCTAAACTATATAAAAGAGAAGTAATTGGAAACTTACTTTTTAAAGAAGGTGTTTGGTTTGAAGATGTAGAGTTTAATTTTAGACTTTATCCAAAACTTAAAAATATTGGAAATCTTTCTAAAAGTTATCTTAAATATATTAGAAGAGATAATGCTATTACTAGTACCTTTGATAAAAGATTATTTGACTATATTGATAACTTTAATGGTTTAGTTGATTATTATAAAAAGAACAATTACTACAATACTTATTATAATGAACTTGAATATAGTTATGTTCGTTATTTATATGCAACTTTCATTAAACAATTAAGTTTATCTCATGATAAAAAATTATTTAAAGATGGTTTAGAAAAAGCTATTTTAAATGTTAAAACTAATTTTCCGAATTATAAAAAAAATATTTATTTAAAAAAGTTTTCTTTTAAAAACTTTTATTTAAAACATTTTAATAAGTTATTTGCTAATTTATTATATATAATTCATAGTAGATAGAGGTGTTTATGCGAACTAAAAAAATTGCTATTAACTTTATAGCTGAGGTAATTCCCTTAGTAATTATTGCTTTTTTAGGTATATTTAAACTTAAATTCTTTGTAGAATTTTTAGGTGATGAAACTTTAGGTCTTTATCAATTATTTAGTCAAATAATGATATATGTAGCCTTAGTAGATGGTGGTATTTCTAGTGCTCTTTTATATTCACTTTATAAACCTAATACAGCTAAAAATGACAAAAAAATGAGTGAGATTTTAACTGCTGGTAAAAGATGTTTTAGTATAATTGGAGCAAGTGTCTTTTTTCTAGCTTTTATAGTTTCCTTGTTTATTCCTTATTTTATTAAAGATAATTCTTTTTCTAATACTTTTGTAAGTATTTCCTTTCTTTTATTTTCTATAAGTAATGTTGTAAGTTATTTCTTTGTACCTTATCAAACTTTATTTGAAGTAAAAGAAAAAAAATATGTTACTACACTATCTTTACAAATTGGTCAAATTGTACAAAATGCCCTAGAAATATTACTTTTATTCTTAGGAGTTTCATTTCTATATATTTTAGTAATGCATGGGGTTATTAAATTAATTTCTAATTTAGTTATTTATATTTTAGCTAAAAGAAATTATCCTAATATTGATTTTAATTCTCATGAAAAAGATTATAAATTTACCCGTCAACTAAAAGATTTAATTGTTCATAAAATAAATGGTTTAGTTGGTTCTAATATTGATATTTTAATTATAACTAATATGTTTGGTTTAAAATTAGTAGCTATTTATTCAACTTATAATTATATTTTAAATATGATTAAAGATGTTTTAAATAAATTATCGTCTTCAATTGTAGCTATCCTTGGCAATAAATTAGTTGAAGATGAAAAGGAAAGTTATAATTTATTTAGAGAAATGCGAAGTTTTCTATTCTATTTAGCAACTATTCTTTGTACTTCTTTATTATTTGCTATTAATCCTTTTATAAATATTTGGTATGAAGGTAAAATAAAATCTAATAACCTCTTAGCTTTAGCTTTTGTTCTTGTTTTATTTACTTTTGTTGTAAAAATTTGTACTAATGTTTTCATAAATGCTAAAGGTTTATTTAAAGAGACTAAATACTGTGCTATTACAGATACAATTGTTAATTTAACTTTATCTATTTTACTTGCTCATAAATTTGGTATTTCCGGAGTAGTCTTTGCTACGGCTTTCTCTGTCTTTATTGCTGAATATATTTTAAAAACTAGAGTTTTATTTAAAGAAGTTTTTAAGAAAAGTTCTATAATCTATCATGTTGAAAATATTAAATTCTTTATAATTTTATTTCTTGATATGCTTCTTGCCTACTTTATAACTAGTAGATTTACTATATCAAATATTTTAGTTTGGTTTGTATTCTATACTTTATTTACTATAATAAATGCTATTTTCTTATTAATAATTTATTCTTTACTTAAAGAAACAAAATTTATAGAACGTCTAAAAGACCTTAAAGGAGCGAAACATGCAAAAAATTAAAAATAATCTTTCTAAGAACTTAATTTACTTTTTTGTTTTAATTCAAATTCTATTTGATTTTTTAAGAACAACGGAATTTGTTAATATAGAAGTTTTTAATTTATCTATTCTAGAACTAATTAATACAACTTTTATTATTCTAATCTTTCTTATAACGATTTTTAAAAATCCTCATAATATTAAGAAATATATCCTTTATTTTATAGTTTTAATTATTTATCTAGGACTTCATTACTATAACACTACTCTATTTAATTTAAGTGCTTATAAAAATCAAAATCCTAACTTTTTAATTGAAAGTTATCATATTTTAATCACTTATGGAATTCCTTTATTAATGTTATTTTCTATTATGAACACGAAAGTTAAAAAGGAAGATATATTAAAGCTTTTAAATTACTTAGCTTTGGGGATTTCTTTAGTTATTATTATTTTAAATGTCTTTAAACTAGCAAAAGTTGCCTATGGTGATGGTCAAGTTAAATATTCTATCTTTAATTGGTTTACTTATAATGGAGGAAACTATGAAGAATTAACATCTAAGGGCTGGTTCTTTTCTACTAATCAAATTTCAGCTATCTTATTTACTTTATTTCCTCTTACAATTTTAAGTCTTTTAAATGAGAAAAAAATAATTAATTATGTTATAGCAATTTTGCAGGTAATTGCTATGTATATGTTAGGTACTAAAGTTGCTACTTTAGGAATGTTTTTATCTCTTGTTGCTATTATTTTAATTAATATATTTGTACCTTTAATTAAAGGAGATAAAATAGAATTTAAAAAGAATTATCCAATTTTAATTATTTTCTTATTAGCTTTACTAATATTTCCAATATCACCTCTTGGTTATAAATATTTAAAAATGGAAACAAATAAGGAAAGTATAGAATTAACTCCCGATTTAGAAAAAATTACTAAACTAAATTGTGATAGTAAACAAGTTATTAATGAAGAAAAAGATTTTATTAAAGAAATGGTTACGAAATATCAAGTTGAAGCTCATATTCCAAGTTATATTTTAAATTCTTATCCGGTTGAATATGATTATCAATACTGGTGTCGTTTCTTTCAAAGAGAAGAATTTCCAATAAATGATTTTAGAGTTATGAAAAATAATATTTTACAAAGTATTTATTCTAGGAATAATAATAAATTAGATAAGTATTTAGGTATGGGTTATTCTTTAGGATTTACATACAACGAACAAGATTATTACTATCAATTTTATATCTATGGTATTTTAGGAATTTTAGTTTTAGTTGGACCTTTCTATTTAATAAGTATTCTAGGTGGAATTTTAATCTTAAAGAATTTTAAATTAAAACTTAATGTTACTAATGTTACCATCTTGATGACGCCTTTCATGGGACTTTTAGTTGGCTTTATGTCGGGTCATGTCCTTGAAAGAACCTTCCCTATGATAGTAGTTGCCATAGTTACTGGACTTAGTTATAGATATATTACCGAAACTAAAAAAAATGCTTAAACAGCATTTTTTTAATACTAAATTATTTTTTTTCATTCAAAAATCTTTTTAAAAAGAATGTCATAAAATAAGGGAATGTATAGAACTTACCATTAAAGCCTATATTTTTATCACATTTTTAGAAAGAAAAAACGACATAAAAATCACATTTTTAGAAAAACTTTATATAATCTTTACACAAAATTCCAGCATTTTCAACCACTTTCGTCACATTTTTCCAATTATAAAAAGAATATTTTTCTTAAACATTAAAGGGTTATAACTTAAAAATTAAGTTATCCTCTTTTTTTAAAATAATAAAAAATTTAGTTATTTTAAAAAATTAAAAAGAAGTGATAAATTTATATTCACTCCTCTTAAAAATACAAGAACCTTTTTTATTAACTAACAACAACCCGACCGTTATAATTTAATTCTCCTTTATAAGTTTCACTTATCCAGATTTTTAAATCTATTTCTTTAGTTTCAAGCTTTTCTAAACTATCAAGATAAATTATACCATCTTGGTTTAATGATTTAATATCATTATTATTAATTGAATATTTAATATAGTTATTACTAATATTATTACTTAATAAATCTCCCACAATAGTTATTTTAAAATCTTCTTTATCTAAACTTTTATTAGAAACATTAAATGTATAGGCATCTAAATTAGAAATATTCTTATCACTCATTTTAGAAAGACTAGAAAAAGCGATTTGACTAGAAACATCAATATTTTTACTTTCTATTTCTTTATAAGATACATCAAATATTTTAAAGTTAAACCAAACATAAGTAGAAATTATTAAGAATAATACCGTGATTATAATTGAAAAAATATGACGACGCATAATTTTTTTATATAATACCATATAAACCCCCTCAAAATTCATATATATTATACCATAAAATCAGCTTTTTAGCAAATTTCAGGAGGTAAACCCTTGATAAAACCTTAATTAAATGAATTAAAAAAGTACCAATTAAGGTACTATTTTATATTAATTTTTTATAATTATCTCTAATTACTTTCTCTGATAAGGGAACAGGATTATTTTTTAATCTTTCAGGATTAACTGAGGAAACTAAATTATCTAAATCTGAATATTTTACAATATGTTCATAAGGTATATTAATTTTTTTATATATTTCATAAATCTTTTCTATCGTCTCTTCGTGACTTTTTGATTTGAATAATAAATCTAAACTAGTAAAAACACTTTCTAGATAATCTCTACCCCGAATATCACTTGTTAAATCTAAATTAGCAAGCATATACTTATAAATTAAAGGAAGTGAAACTGCAACAGCATGACCATGACTAATTCCATATAAAGATGTTAACTTATAACTCATAGCATGAGCTGATGTAGTAGCTGTTATATTAATAGCCTTACCACTTAAATTAGCTGCCTTTAACATTAAAGCATTTAATTTATCAGTAGGTTCTTTTATATATTCTTCTATATTATTTAAAATAATTTCTAAACTTTTAGTAGCATACTCTTGGCTTTCTTTAGTAGAATTAACTGACCAAAAAGATAATTCTACTAAAGAAAG
>CANQEQ010000040.1 GCA_947595345.1 uncultured Bacilli bacterium
AAAGGAGCAAAAGATTATTGTAAGAATAATGGCTTTTCTAACTTTGCAGAGTGCTTATTAGTATCTGAACAATTAAGCAATACAGTTGAAGAAGCAAAAGAGGAAATAACTAAAAAAGGAAAGCCTGATTTAACCAAAACAGCCCCTGAAATAACTTATGTTGCCTCTGAAGAAATACCAGGAGCAACAGTACCTTACTCAGATTATGTATTGTGGGCATATGGCGATAGTGTAGTATTTAATGCTGAGAATGGCACTTATAATTTAGTTGGAAATGTAAAAGAAAATCAAAGCTTATCAAGTGCAATGCAAGGAAAATGGACATGTGGAACTGATGGCCATGCCTCATTTACTGCATGTGGTACAGTTTATCATATAACCTCAATGGAAGGTAACACAATAAAAACAGCATCAAGTAGAACCTATCAAATTGCTAATACCATTGGTAGTGAAGTAGGTCTTTATAAAACTACTGATAATGACGGAGAGACCTATTATTATAGAGGTGATGTTTATAATAACAATGTTAAATTTGCAGGCTTTTATTGGAAAATCATAAGAATAAATGGAGATGGTTCTATAAGATTAATTTACAATGGAACAAAGTCTAATGCAACGGGCTATGAAACATCTATAAATAACAAGGGAGAAGCATATACTAAAATAAATTATGACCCAACTTATGTTGGATATATGTATGGAGATAGTTTTTCAAAAGAACCAACAAAAAGTGGCGAAGTTAGTTTTACAGATGTAATTTCTGAAGCGAAATATTATTTTGGAACAGGTTATACTCCTGATGCTAGTACAAAAACATTTAAACTAACAGGAGCTGATTATCAAGGAACATTTACAGAGTGGAATAATGCAAAAAAATTAAATGAAGGCTATAAATATACATGTTTATCAAACACTTCAAATGGAAATTGCTATTTTTTAATAGAGATAATTAAATTAAATACTTCTACTTCCATTCAGGCTTATTATTATGCGTATAGTTCAACTTCATATTTAGAAACTTTAAAAGATGTATCTAGCAGTAATGCTAAGACTGTCATTGAAAATTGGTATTCAACCAAATTTACAACAGCAACTGAGGCTGGACAAACAGCTGATAAATACATCAACATTGGTGGAACTTTCTGTAATGATAGAAGTTTCTCTAGTGGTGATGGATATTCATTGTCATTAACAACATATTATGGTGCTTACGATAGAATTTTGAATAAAAGTGCAGGAGCTAGTTTAATATGTCCTAACACTGCTGACTTATTTAGTGCAAAAGGTAGTGCAGGTAAAGGTAACAAAAAATTAGAAAATCCAATAGGCTTATTGACGATAGATGAAGGAGCTTTTGCAGGAGGATTATTTAAGAAAAATGAAAGATATTATCTTTATACAGGACAATATTTCTGGACAATGTCTCCTGGTAGATATGATTCGCAAAATGCAAGTGCAGATTTATGTGCAATTTCAAGTGATGGTGGGTTAGTATGTATATCTGCAGCCAATTGGAATATACCTTACATGCGTCCGGTTATCAACTTAAAATCAGATGTATTACTAGCCGGAGGAAATGGAACAATGGATGACCCATATACAGTAAAGTTAGCTAATTAATTAAGGTAATGAAAGAGAATAAATAAGAATAAAATAAAAATAAAAAAAGAAAATAGAAATAAGACATATTCTAAAAATAGGATATGTCTAATTTTTTTAAAATAAAAAGAGTTGTTAGCTCTTTAAAACTTACGTTTTTTTATAAAATATTTAATTATATAATACAAGAATATAGCCATTAATATGACATATACCCAGACTAAAACTAAATATAAATCTCCTTTGGCATAACGTGAAATAATATGAGGAATATTTTCAGGAAAGTATTTGCCTAAAAAACGTTTAACTTCTATAAAAGTATTATTCTTTATAAATGTTAAAATTCTAAGAAAAATATCCACAATAGCTACAAAGAAGACTGTATTATATAAGCTTCTAAAAAAACATATTACTATTACTAATAAAACAATAAAAATTATAGCATCCACATAACCACTTCCTATAATAATAATTGTATCAAATGAATTGAATTTTGGCAATTAATTTTAAATTTATCTTTACATTAAAAATACATTATTATATAATATATTTATAAAATAGGAGGAAATATGAGTAGAGAATTTAAACAAACATTTTTTACAATTTTATTAGCTGTATTGTTGATTTTGTCTAATTTTCTTTGTTTAAAATTAACAAATTTTGGAAGTTTAACAATCACTTGTGATTTTTTAACTTATCCATTTACATTTTTATGCACACTTTTAATAATGAATATAGGAGGTAAGAAATCTGCTTATAGAGCTATAATAGCAACGGTTTTAGTAAAATTATTTACAACCATTAGTTTAGCTCTTGCTGTTAAACTTGGTACATCAGTTGAAGTTCCTAGTTTAGCTGAAGCTGTAAATCAAATATTTAAGATAAATGAACTTGCTTTAATTGCTTCTATTGTATCTTTTATAGTATCACATTCTGTATTAATCTATATTTATGATAATTTTAAACGTTCAGGAAAAGAATTATATGGTATTGTTATAGGTTTATTGGGTTCATTAGTTTTAAATACTTTGATTTTTAAAGTTATAACTTTACATGATTATGAACCAATGTTTATTATTAATTCCTTATTAAGTAATATAATTGTTTCAGTTATTATGATTATTATAATAACTATTCTATATTATATTTTAAAAGAAAAAGAAGTAGAAACAGTGGCAATTAACAATATGAATATTGATGTTAATAAATATTCAACATCTGATATGTCTATTGAAGATGTTATGCTTGATAGAAAAAATGATAAGTTAATAACTTCTGAAAAAGAAAAGAAGCCAGTTAATAAGAAAAAAACTACTAATAGTAAAAAGACTTCTTCTAAGAAGACAACTACTAATAAAAATTCTAAAAATACTACAAATAAGAGTAAAAAAACAAGTAAACCTAAAGTAAATAAGAAAGATAATTAGTAAAAAATAGTAAAAAGTGTTGATTTTAAAAAAAATATATGTTAACTTTTAATTATAAGCATGATATAGTGCTTAAAAGTTATTCACTAATAAAGGAGGAACATAATGAAAAAAGTTGAATTAGTTGAAGCAGTTGCTACAAATGCTGGATTAACTAAGTCAGATGCACTTAAAGCAATCGACGCAACATTTGAAGCAATCACAGGAGCATTAAAGAAAGGCGATAAGATTACATTAATCGGATTTGGAACTTTCGGTGTTTCTGAAAGAAAAGCTCGTACAGGACGTAATCCTCAAACAGGAGCAACAGTTAACATTCCTGCACGTAAGGCAGTTACTTTCAAAGCTGGAACTCAATTAAAACAAACAATTAACTAAAAAGTGAAAAAACTTTTTAGTTTTTTTGTGTAAAAAAATAACATCTTTTCCTAAGTAAATTTTAGTCAAAGTAATTGAAATATAATTTTAAAAAGTATAAAATAGTATTAAAGAAAATAAAAAGGGATAAAAAATAATAGAGAAATAAATTTAACTTCATATACAAGTTTAGAATAGATACTTTACTTATTTATAAGAAAGGAATGAGTTTAATGGAAATTGCTTTAGAATTTCTTAAAGTAATAGAGAATAAAGGATATAAAGCATATATAGTTGGAGGTTTTGTAAGAGATTATTTAATGGGAATTACTTCAAAAGACATAGATGTAACAACTAATGCTACCCCTAAAGAAGTAGCTAGTATATTTTCAAATATTAAATTTCAAAAGCAAATAAATGATGAAGATAATTATGGTTCAGTTAGAGTAATTTATAAAAATACTTATTTTGATGTAACAACCTTTAGAGAAGAATTAGGTTATAGTGATAATCGCCATCCTTCAAGTATCCGTTATGTCAATGATTTAGATATTGATTTAAAACGAAGAGATTTTACGATAAATGCTATTTGTATGAATTTAAAAGGTGAGATAATTGACCCTTTGAATGGAACTTTAGATATTAAAAATAAAATTATAAAAACAATAGGTGATAGTGAAACTAGTTTTAAAGATGATGCTTTAAGAATTTTAAGAGCAATTAGATTTAGTGTTACTTTAGGTTTTTCTTTATCTAAAGAGACTGAATTAGGAATTATTAAGGCTAAAAAGTATCTAAAAAATATTTCATATGAACGTAAAAAAGTAGAATTAGATAAAATATTTGCAAGTAGTAAAGCTAAAATGGGAATAGAGTTAATAAAAAGATTAGATTTAACAGCTGATTTGGATTTAGAAAATATAGATAGAATAAAAGATTATACGGATTTAATAGGTATATGGTCAATGATTAATTCTAGTAAATATAAGTTTACAAAACCTGAGAAAGAACTAATTACTAAAGTAAATAAAGTATACGAATTAGATAATTTGAATTCTTTAGTTTTATATAAGTACGGACTATATGTTAATATTTTAGCTGGTATTAATAAAGGCCTTAATAAAAAAGAAATAACTGAAAAATATAATGAGCTTCCTATTAAAGCTAAAAATGAAATTCAAATTGAGGCTAATGAGATTTGTAATATATTAAATAAGAAGCCAGATGCTTTTTTAAATGATATTTATAAAAATTTAGAAATATCTATTTTAACTGGTAATTTAGAAAATAAAAAAGAAAGTATAGTTTTATATGTAAAAGATAATTATAAAGAGAAAAATGTAATAAAGGAATGATTTTATGCAACGTTATTTTTGCTCAAACAAAATAGAAGATAGATTTATATTAAGTAAAGAAAGTTCTCATCATATAGTAAATGTAATGCGAATGAAAATAGGTGATTTTATAGAAGTTGTATCTGAAGAAAAAGTTTATAAATGTAAGATAATAACTCTTCCTATGGTAGAAGCTTTAATAATTGAAGAAATTAAAGCATATAATGAAATGAATTTAAAAGTTACGATTTGTCAGACTTTAGTTAAAGAAAATAAGATGGATACAATTCTTATGCATGGAGTAGAACTAGGAATGCATGAGTTTATTCCTTTAAAAACGAAAAATAGTATCATAAGACTTGATGTAAAAGAAGCTTTAAAGAAACGCCTTCGTTGGGAAAAAATAGTTTTAGATGCAGCTAGACAATCTAAAAGAAACATTGTACCTAAAGTATCTGATGTTATGGAAATTAAAGATATAATAAAAAAAGACTATGATTTAAAAATTCTTTGTACCGTAAATGAATTGTCAACTACTTTTAAAAACGTTTTGCAAAATAATAAAAATTGTGGTACTATGATTATAGTAATAGGTCCTGAAGGTGGATTTACACATGAGGAAGAAAAGTTATTAATTACTAATGGTTTTATAAGTACAACCCTTGGAAAATTAGTATTAAGAACTGAAACAGCTTCTTTATGTGCACTCAGTATGATAAATTATGAATATGAGAGGTGATTATTGATGGATTTATTTACAAGATTTGAGATAATAGTAATGACATCAGTTGTAGGTTCTTTAGTCATGATTATTTTACTTTTATCCCTTTTAGAAATTATTAGCAGAAGAAAAGAAAAGAAAAAAGATAATAATATAGATAATAATGGTGGAGGAAATTCCGATAAAAAAGATGAAGAAATTGAGGTTTTAGACTTAAATCAAGAAGTTACCCCGGAACCTAAAGAAGAGGTGAATGAGCCTATTCCAGCTTTAATTTCTAATCAAATGCCAACTATTAATGTTGTTAATATTGAGCCTTCTTTAGTTAAGATAAATGATATTAAGGAAGAAGAAGTAGAAGAGCTTGATTTAGATAAAGAAGACGAGGTTTTAGTAACTAAGATAGAACCAGTAGAAAATTTAGAAATAGAGACACAAGAACAAGCTAGAGTTGAACTTGAAAGATTAGAAAATGAATTAGAACATGAGCCATCTTTAGAAGATACAATTACTAGCATTGAAGCTATGGAAGAAGAGAGTGCTATTATTAGTTACCAAGAGTTATTGAGTACAACTTCAAAAATTGAAGGATTACCTTTAGATGATGATGGTGATGAGCCTATTTCTATTAATGAGTTATATGAAAGATATAATACAGAATCTGAATTACCTAAAATAGAAGCTAATTTTAATATCAATGATTTTGAAAAGTCTTTACCTATTGGAAGTGAAACGGAAAGTTTAAGTGAAATCCAACTTGAAAATACAGCTAACTTAGAGAAGCTGGATAAAGAGATTAGAAAGACAAATGAGTTTTTACATATGTTGAACGAATTAAAGAAAAATCTTGATTGATTTTTCTTTTTTTATGTTAAGAATTTATTTAAAATAAATACGTAAAATGGCTTGCATGAATTTATATTTTCTTATATAATATACTTTTGGGTTTTAAAAAAAGAGGAGGTGATTATCTTGATTACAAATAACATGGAATTTACTTATGATGAATTAGTTGCAACTTGTTATGTTCTTTATGGAGGAAAAAGAACTCCTAAAATTATAATTGAATTTATAAAGATGTATCAACTTATTAAAAAAGAACATTTTAAAAATACTAAATTAGCTGCTTTAAAGGGAGTTTTTTATACTGAAGAAGATGGAACATGGAATTTAATTAAGGAAAATCTTTATCAGATATATTACCTTATTTGAATTATAATTTAGCTCAAATATTATATTCAATTGACTGTTTAAAGAGTATGCAAGAAGAAGAGTTAAAAAGTCTAATTGATGCCCCTTTAGAGGAAAGAGAAGAAAAAGGATTTCAAAAAACAATAGGTGGTATTAATGAAGGTTAGAGGAATTACTCTTGGTTGTAAAGTAAATGCTTATGAAACGGAATTTATATTATCAGAGTTTAAGAAAAAAGGTTATACAATTACTAATAATGAAAGTGATATTTATATAATTAATACTTGTAGTGTTACAAATACTAGTGATAGTAAAAGTAGAAAAGTTATTAATCGGATAGTAAGAGAAAATCCTGAAGCTATAATAGTTGTAATGGGTTGTATGATAGAAGCCCATAAGGATTATGAAAACGCTGGTGTTAGTTTAATTATTGGAAACAAAGATAAGTCTAAAATTCTAACTTTAGTTGAAGAATATATAAAAAATAAAGAAAAGAAAAAGATATTATATCAAGACTTTGATGCCTCTTTTGAAGATATGTTCTTAGAAAATCTAGAAAATCATACTAGAGCCTTTGTCAAAATTCAAGATGGGTGTGAAAATTTTTGTTCATATTGTATAATACCTTATACTAGAGGTCGTCAAAGAAGTAAGAAAAAAGAACTAGTTATAGAGGAAGTTAAAAAATTAGTTGCAAATGGCTATAAAGAAGTAGTTTTAACAGGAATTCATACAGGTCATTACGGAAGTGATATAGATACAACTTTTCCAAGTTTATTAGAAGAACTTGTTAAAATTAAAGGATTAGAACGTCTTAGAATATCTTCTATTGAAATAACCGAACTAAATGACGATTTTTTAGAAGTTTTAAAGAAATATCCTATAATTGTTTCACATATGCATATTCCTCTTCAAGCTGGAAGTAATACGATTTTAAAGCTTATGAATCGTAAGTATTTGACGGATTATTTTGAAAATAAGATTAAAGTTATACGAAGTATTAGACCTGATATTAGTATTACAACTGATATAATTGTAGGTTTCCCATACGAAACAGAAGAATTATTTCAGGAAACTTTAGATTTTGCATCTAAAATAAAATTTGCTAAAATTCATGTTTTTCCATTTTCGGTAAGAGCTGGTACTAAGGCCGAGGAGATGTCTCATCAAGTTCCTGATGATGTTAAAAAAGAACGAGTAAATAGGCTAATAGCTTTAAGTAATAAATTAGAAACTGAATATTTGAATAAATTTCTTAATCAAAAGGTGGAAGTCTTAATTGAAGAAAATAAAGATGGAGTTTCCATTGGTCATACAGGAAATTATTTAAAAGTTTTAATAGATGGTACTGTAAAACCTAATCAAATTGTAGAAGTTTTAATAAAAGAATGTTATAATAATACTTTGAAAGGAACTATTTATGAAGAAAAATAATAAAGCTAGAAAAGATTATTTAACTTGGGATGAGTATTTTATGGCTATTGCTAAATTATCTTCTTATCGTAGTAAAGACCCGAATACTCAAGTTGGAGCTTGTATAGTTGATTCTAGTAATAGAATTTTATCAATTGGTTACAATGGAGCACCTAATGGTTTTAGTGATACTATTTTTCCTTGGGATAGGGAAGGTTCTATGTTAGATACTAAATACGCCTATGTTTGTCATGCTGAAATGAATGCTATTTTAAATTACCGAGGAAGTCGTAAAGACTTAGAAAATGCTAAGATTTATGTTGATTTATTTCCTTGTAATGAATGTGCTAAATTAATTATCCAGTCAGGCATTAAAGAAGTAATTTACTTATCTGATAAATACAAAGATACTGATGGTGTTAAGGTTAGCAAAAGATTGTTTGACGAATGTGGAGTAAGTTATAACCATCTTGAGATAAAAGACACAATTACTTTAAATTTTAAATAAAATGAGTTATCAATTATTAAGTTGATAACTTGTTTTTTTCATTTTATTCCTTTATAATTAAATTAGATGGAATAGTATAAAATAAAATTCCAGGAGGTTATATGAAAGAAAATAAAAAAGTTTATATTGCTATGTCAGCTGATATTATTCACAGTGGGCATATAAATGTTATAGAAGAAGGAGCAAAGTTAGGTGATGTTATAATTGGTTTATTAACTGATGAAGCAATTGCTTCTTATAAGAGACTACCACTTTTAGATTATGATACAAGAAAGAAAATATTTGAAAATATTAAAAATGTAAAAGAAGTAGTTAAACAAGATACTTTAGACTATACTAAGAATTTAAAGAAAATTAAACCTGATTATGTCGTGCATGGTGATGATTGGAAAGTGGGTGTTCAATCATTAATTAGAGAAAAGGTAATTGAAACTTTAAAAGAATGGAATGGAAAATTAGTAGAAGTACCATATACTAAAGGAATATCAAGTACCGAATTAGCTAGTAAATATCGTTATTTAATAAATACACCTAGTAATCGTTTATCAAGACTTAGAAAATTATTAAAAGTAAAACCTTATATAAGAGCTTTAGATGCTTCAAATGGCTTAACTGGTTTAATAATTGAAAATGTAAAATACGATGAACCTGAGACTGCAACCTCTAAAGAATTTGATGCTATGTGGATAAGTAGTCTTTGTGATTCTACGTTTAAAGGAAAGCCGGATATAGAATTAGTTGATTTAACTAGTAGATTAAATACTATAAATGAAATAATGGAAGTTACAACTAAACCAATTATCTTAGATGGTGATACCGGTGGAAAAACTGAACATTTTGTATATACAGTTAAATCATTAGAAAGAATGGGGGTATCAGCAATTATTATAGAAGATAAAATTGGACTTAAGAAAAATTCTTTATTTGGAACTGATGCCGTTCAAACATTAGATGACCCAAGTCATTTTGCTGCTAAAATTCATGCTGGAAAACAAGCTCAAGTAACAAGGGATTTTATGATATTTGCAAGAATTGAAAGTTTAATAGCAGGCCTTGATGTAGCTGATGCAATTATGAGAGCTAAAGAGTATATAAAAGCTGGAGCTGACGGAATAATGATTCATAGTAAAGAAAAAAGTGGGGAAGATATTTTAGAATTTATGAAAGAATTTAGAAAATTTTCTAAAACAATTCCAATTATATTAGTTCCAACTACTTATAATCAATATACGGAAGAAGAGTTAAATAAAGCCGGTGCTAATATTATAATTCATGCTAATCATTTATTAAGAAGTGCCTATCCAGCTATGGTAAAAACAGCTAAAAGAATACTTGAAACCGGACGTAGCATGGAAGCTAGTGAAGAAAATTGTATGTCAATTAAAGAAATATTAAATTTAATCCCGGAGGAAAAATAAATGATAGATACTAAAGAGTTTTATGACTATTTATTAAAAAAAGATTTAAGCTTTTTTGTTGGAGTACCTGATTCCTTACTTAAGAATTTATGTGCTTGTATAACTGATAATTGTAGTAAGAAAAACAATATAATTGCAGCTAATGAAGGTAATGCCATCGGTATTTCTTCAGGCTATTATCTAAGTACAGGAAAACCAGGAGTTGTTTATATGCAAAATTCTGGAATAGGTAATGCTGTTAATCCTCTTTTATCTCTTGCATCAGACGAAGTTTATAAAATTCCTATGTTGCTTTTAATAGGTTATCGGGGAGAGCCTGGCATTAAGGATGAACCTCAACATAAAAAGCAAGGAGAAGTAACGTTAGCTTTATTAGAAGCTATGGATATTAAGTATTTAGTTTTAGATACTAATTATAAAGAACAAATAGACGAATGTTATAATTATATGAAAGAATATGAACAACCAGTAGCTTTAGTAATAAGAAAAAATACTTTTACTGATTATAAACTATCAATTTCAAATAGCCCTTATGAATTAACAAGAGAGGAAGCTTTAAAAACTTTAATAGATTTAATAGGTAATGATTTTATTGTTTCAACAACCGGTAAAACCTCAAGAGAAATATTTGAAATTAGAGAAGCTAGAGGTGAAGGACACGGGAATGATTTTTTAACAGTTGGTTCTATGGGACATACAGCATCTATTGCCTTTGGGATGTCTTTAAATACTAAAAAGAATATTTATTGTATAGATGGTGATGGTTCATTTATCATGCATACCGGAGGTTTTGGAATAATAGCTAACAATGCTGATTCTAATTTTAAATATATTTTAATTAATAATGGTGCTCATGAATCAGTTGGAGGTCAACCAACAGTTGGCTTTGATATTAATGTAGGAAAAATTTTAGAAGGCTTTGGCTTTAAAAATATCTATGAAGCTAAAACTAAAGAAGAAATCAAGAGTAGTTTTCTTAATTTAAAAAACGAAAAACTAGCTTGTTTAATTATTTATACTAAACAAGGTTCAAGAAGTGATTTAGGACGTCCTACTATAACACCTATTGAAAATAAAAAAATGCTTATGATGGCATTAAAAGGAGAGGAGAAATGAAAGCACTTATTTTTAATTCCGGACTTGGTAAGAGAATGGGAAGTTTAACCGAGAATAATCCAAAGTCTTTAGTTAAACTTTATAATGGAGAAACAATTCTAGAAAGACAAATTAGAATTTTAAATGAATGTGGTATATTTGATTTTATTATAACAACCGGTCCTTTTAAAGAGCAAATAGAAAGTGTTTGTGCTAAATTTACTGACTCTAATTTTACGTTTGTCAATAATCCAATTTATGATAAAACTAATTATATTTATTCTATGTATTTAGCTAAAGATTACTTAAATTCTGATATTTTACTTTTACATGGTGATTTAGTTTTCTTAAAATCTCTAGTCGCTTCTTTATTAAATGATAAAAGACCTTCTATATGTTTAATTAATGAAGAAAAAGAATTACCTGAGAAAGATTTTAAAGGAAGAATTCAAGGTGGAAGATTAAAAGAAGTTTCTATTAATATCTTTGACTCTGATTGCTATGCTTTTCAACCACTTTATAAATTATCCTATGATGTTTTAAAAATGTGGCTTCAAAAAGTATCAGAATTTGTTAAAAATGGCAATACTTCTGTTTATGCTGAGAATGCTTTAAATGAAATTTTAGATAAGGTATCTATATTTGTCAAATCATATTCTAATAGTTATGTAGAAGAAATTGATAATTTAGAAGATTATGAGCGGGTTAATGATGACATAAAAAGACTTTCTAAAGTTAAAGGTAAATAATTATGAAAGAGCAAATTATATATAATAGTTATAAAAATATATTACAAATTTATGAAAAAGAAAAATTTAAAAAAGCTTTTTTAGTGTGTAGTAAATTTATTAAAGATAGCTTTGTAACTGATTTTTTAAAAGAAAATAATATTTCCTTTATCGCATTTAATGAGTATACACCTAATCCTAAATACGAAGAAGTTTTAAAAGGAATAAAAAAGTTTAAAGAAAATAACTGTGATTTTCTAATATCAATTGGAGGAGGAAGTGCCATTGATGTTTCTAAATGTATTAATTTATTTTTAAATTTAGATGAAAATAAAAATTATTTAGAACAAGAATATAAGGGAACATTTGTAAAACATTTAGCTTGTCCTACAACAGCTGGGACGGGGAGTGAAGCTAATCAGTTTGCTGTTATTTACTATAAGGGAGTAAAACAGTCTATAAAAGATTTATCTCTAATTCCTGAATATGTTATTTTAGAACCTTTATTTTTAAAAACAATTTCCCCTTATCAAAGAAAATCTACAATTTTAGATGCGATGTGTCATGCTATTGAATCTTTTTGG
>CANQEQ010000041.1 GCA_947595345.1 uncultured Bacilli bacterium
TTTTAACATTTTTACTATATCATATTGTTTTTGTTTTTTTACTTTTTTAGTCTCACATCATTTACAATTATACAAATAAAAACTACTGATAGTTTACATCAATAGTTTATTCATCTCCCAGTTCACTACTTAAATTTTGAAGTTGTCTAGCACACTCTGATATTTCACTTCCACCTATTAAACTACTAGCAAATATTATTATAGTTGGTACTAAATAAATCAAAACAGCTGCGACTACTCTTTTACCAAATTTCTTGAAAGCTCCTTGTATACCATCATTATCACTATTAAATACAGCTTTAGCAAAATCAAATGATGTTAATAGTATTAATATTATAGGAACAGCTATATATACTACCCTAAAAACATTATTTTTTAAAAAGGTCAAAAAGCCAATCTCGTCATCTCCAAACAAAGTTGAACAAGTTTCTTCAATTGTAATTCCATTTTTTAAATACAATTCATTTATTTTATCAAATAAAATATAATTATTATCACCAAATTTAGTTTTATTAGCAAAAGTATAACCTGTGGTTTCATCGCGCACTAAATAAGTTGGATAACTATGATAATCACCTGATGAAAATGCTTTTGAGGTATCTGAATCTAAAATAACTTTATCAGTTATTTCGGTTGCTTTTCCATCTTTATTTTCATAAAATCTAAACCCACCATCATTTTTTATTACAATCATAGTTTTAGAAGAACTAGATAATACATAAGTTGCAAATCCATCTTGAGCATCCATAGTTGGAAGTGCAGCATCACTTTCTAATACCCAATCTGTCTCATCATCCGTCGGAATTAAAGGTAAATCACTGCTAAATAATCCAGGATTTCCAAATTTAAGATATGGTTTACATGCATAAAATGCTTCTGTTGTACCTGACTTTAATTTCCTATTAGCATATTCTGAATATCCATAAAAATCTGCCATGCTTCCATCTTCTAAAAGTGAAAAATGAATTTTATTATCGGGATTATTTTTATCTTTATAAGTACAATTTGCTTTTGTCTTGCTTATGACATTATCACTACTTCTATCATAATAAAGACTAAAATCATACGTACCATTTCCTATTGTCCACGTATATTTACAAGCAAGCTTATCCTCAGAACTATCTGTATCAGTTCCATTCAAAATTTCCCATTGACCTTCACCAGGTACATTAAGTCTAATAGAATAATCATTAGTTACATTTTGATAATTTCCATGATAATCTCCATAAGTAGTTACTTTTACAAGATAAACTTTTGGACATCCTATTTCATTTAAGTCTTCATTAACATAAAAATTATATCTACTAATGTTTTTTAAATCATCAAACGAATTACTTGACCAACCTGATGGAATTTTACCAACTTCATATCTTGGATTATCAGCAGCTAATACGTTTTTTGTACTAAAAAACATACAAAATACTATTAAAAATATTGCTATTAACTTCATTTTTTTCATAAAGTACCTCACACATAATTAAATTATAACATAAAAACTATTAAAATTTAACTTCTTTTTATGATTTTACAATCAAATCGTTAATATACTATATAGAAAATTCATTTATCCAAAAATAATTTTAAACTTTTTAAACATTTAGAAAAACACATGAATAAATTTACTTTTTATTCATGTGTCTATTTTTATCATTTTTTCTTAGTTTTATTTTTTTCTTTTAAAGCTTTCTTCTCTTCCTTTTTTTGCTTTTCCTTTTCTCTTTCCTCTTTAGGTATTCCAAAATATTTAACAAGATAAGTTAAGCAAAATGGAATTAATCCCCAAACATAGGATACTGACTGATATGATATACGTCCCATAGAATATAATATAGTTTGAAAAAGGGCAATTGCTTCTAAAAAGATAGTTAATATACTTAAACATATAACGACAAATCTTACAACTTTTTTTCTTATATAGTTTTGATATTTTAAATCATTATTGTTCACTCGTAATCACCGTTCCAATATCCTCACCATTTAAAACTTTAATTAAATTTTCTTTATCATTAAAGTTAATTACAAGAATATCTTTATTATAAGCTTGACAGTCCTTAATACATGCTAAATCCATAACCTTAATATTAGGATTATCAAGAACTTCTTGATGGGTTAATTTTTTATACATTTTAGCATCAGGTTCCTTATTCGGGTCTTTATCATATACTCCATCTACATTAGTTAATTTAATAATAACATCAGCTCCAATTAAAATAGCTTTCATACTAGCTGCTGTATCTGTTGAACAACCTATATGACCAGTTCCCCCACTAAAAATTACAACTACTCCTTTATTATACATATCTTTAAGTTCTTCTTCAGTATGACTTTCTATTAATTCATGAAAATCAAATGGTGAAAAAATAACATTAGCAAGACCTACTTTATTAAAAGCATCACGAAGAGCTAAAGCATTCATTGTTGTACCAAGCATTCCCATACTATCAGCATTTATAGCTTCCATATCTTGGTGACTTCTTCCTCTAAAGAAATTACCACCACCTACAACAATTCCTATATTAACTCCCATATCATGAACTCTTTTTATTAAGTTAGCAATTTCATGAGTTTTCTCCTTATTAATATTTTCCATATCACTCATAAGTGATTCACCACTTAATTTCAATAAAATACTCTTATACATAAAACCTCCTACATATATTCTTTTATTGTTTCTAATATTTCCTTGTTAATATCTAGAATATCACGAATTTTCTTGTTGTCAATACAATTTATATAACTCCAATTATAAAGTTCTGATAATTCTATGTAAGCTGCTTCAGAGTTTTTTAAATGTTCTTCACTTACTTCATGTTCGTCTAAATTTTCTCTATTTTTCTTAAGTTCAAGGGCATATCTATAAGGAACATGTAAAAATATTGTTTTATCAGGTTTAGGTAAACCTAAAAGCCAAAATTCAAGTTTATCAATCCATTCATACATATGAAATCTCTCTTCATCATTTTTAATTTTACTTCCTTGATGAGCCATATTACTACTTACATATCTATCACATATAACAAAATAATCTTTATCTAAATACTCTTTTATTAAATTTTCATTATATTTCCTATCAGCTGCATAATACAATGAGGCAACCTTGGGGTCTAAGTTAACTGCTCCTTCCGGAAACCAACAATCACATATTTCTTTCTTTCCAAGATATGGTCCTCCAACAATTCTTCCGGTTGGACTATCATAATTTGGATAAGTTACTCTAATTGCTTTATAACCCTGTTCCGTTAATTTTTCAACCAATAATTTACTTTGAGTTTCCTTGCCACTGCAATCAGTTCCCTCAATTACTATAAATTTTCCCATTATTTCCTCCTATATATAACATGACTATAATTAATTCCATTCTCACTTTTCTTTTCTATTAACTCTTTAGTGTATTTTTTATAATCAAATTTTGGAAAATAAACATCAGCCTCACTTGTTTTATCAACTTCTGTTAAGTATATTGTATCAGCTAAATCTAAAAATTCTTGATAAACATAGGCTCCCCCAATTACAAATATCTCTTCCTTTGTATCTTTATACTTTTCTAAAAATTCTTCTTTACTATTAAAAACTAATACTAAAGGAGGATAATTAAAATCTTTTTTTCTTGTTAAAACAACATTAGTTCTATCTTTTAAAACATTTGGTAAGGACTTAAAAGTATTACTTCCCATTACAACTATATGATGTAAAGTCTTTTCTTTAAAAAATTTCATATCACCTTTTAAATGCCAAATTAAATCATTATTTTTACCAAGTTCTAAATTTTTCCCAACACATGCAATCAATGAAATCTTCATAATTCACCTATTGAGCAATTTCAAATTCAATTTTTCCATGATGCTTATAGTTTTCTATTTTAATATCTTTTAATTCTCTAGAATTATCAAATTTATAAAAATCTTTGATTTCAGGATTAATCCATAAAGTAGGAGCTTCCAAGTCAGGTAGTTCCTTGCCTCTTCTAATCTGTTCTTTTATTCCCTCTACTTGATTAACATAAATATGAGCATCTTTTATACTCCAAAATATCTTGCCAGGCTTTAAATTAGTAACATTAGCAATCAAAGAAAGTAAAACAGCATACTGAGTTACATTAAAAGGTAGGCCTAAAGGTACATCACAAGAACGTTGATGAACCCATAAATTTAAGTGTCCATTTGTAACATCCCATTCACTTGACCAAACACAAGATGGCAATACGGCTGTTTCTAAAAATTCATTTTGCCACAAAGACATAACCATTCTTCTATCAGTCGGATTATTTTTAATTTTAGCAATTAACTCGTCTATTAAATGATACCTTTTAACTATCCAACCATAAGCAGTTCCTATTGTATGAGCATATTCAATTCCAAAATCTTTTTCAATTTCTTTTTTTACTAATTTTCCGTTTTCTAAAACATTTTGAGTAGCATACCATTTTCCATCTTCTTTAATTTCCCATTCATCCCAAATATGATTTTTCCTCTCTTGTAACCATCTTACATCATTACTTTGAGCTTGGTAAATCCATAACATTTCTGTAATAGCATTTTTAAAAAATACTTGCTTAGTTGTTAAAATAGGAAATTCTTTCTCTAAATCAAACTCTAACATATATCCTGGTATTTTAATTGTATTAATACCCGTTCTATTTTCTACCTCTACTCCGTTATTTAAAATTTCTTCACATAACTTCAAATAATCTTTATCAAACTTTGACATTTAAGACCCTCCACTTCTTTTTTTATTATAACATTTAGAGAATATCTTAATCAAGATTTGATAGTAAACATTAAGTAAATTTTTCAAATTTAAAAATAAAATTCTTGTACTTGTCATTTTGAAATTGTAAACTTATTAAATTATTTTTCGTTTAATGATAAAATGTTATTAATGAGTTAAATTTAACCTTTTTTATTTTGATGCATAAAGAAACTAGAAATAAAGTTAAACCAAAAATTAAAGTTATTGTTTTAAAATTATTACTTTTAAAATACCATCTTATATTTTAATTTAGATTTTGACCATTTTTAAGATAAACAAGTAAAATATTAAATTTTTGTGTCTAGTAATATCATAATTTATGGACAAATTAGATAATTGTTAAAATTTAATGAGAAAATCATAATGGTGGTAGTAAATATGTTTAACAATTTGAAAAAGATTCGAGAGGACCACGAACTCAGTCAAAGAGATATAGCCAAGATTTTAAAAATAAGCAAATCAAGTTATAATTACTTTGAAACTGGCGAGCATATCATACCTCTTAAGCATCTATTTAATTTTTGCAATATTTTTCACGTTTCAATGGATTACGTCTGTGGATTAACTGATATAAATGTTCCTAATCAAAAATGTAAACTTGACATGAAGGTTATAAGTTTTAGACTTAAAAAAACAAGATTAAAAAATCAGCTAACCCAAATGGAATTAGCTAAAATAATTAATACATCTCAATCAAATATAAGTTCTTATGAAAATGGTAAAACATTAATTCTAACAGCTTTCATTTATAGCTTTGCTAAACATTTTAATATAAGCTTAGACTATTTAGCTGGAAGATGTAATAATACTAATATTGTTAAGAAGAAGTAAGTAAGGTTTTTCTTCTTTTTATTTGCATAAAATAAGAGATAATTGTTATAATTTGTAAAACAATCGTGACAATAATAGATAAAAATAAGATAATTTCCGGAATTTCAATTAATTTATTTAAGTATAAAATACCAATTAAAGAAAACAAAAAAGTAGTTTTTATTTTTCCGTATATAGTTGAATAAGGGTCTAAATTACTAAAGAAAGCATAAAGATTAATTACTCCAATGATTACTTCTAAAATTACATTAATTAAAAGAAAATCATAATTAGCTGTCATTTTTAAAACAATTGGAATTAAAAGACTTAAAGCAAACACTTTATCAACAACAGCATCTAAATATTTACCAAGATAGGAAACAGCTTTATATTTTCTAGCAAAATAACCATCAAACGTATCCGTTAAGGAAAAAATTATTACCATTATAACAGCTAATAAAAGTTTATCAAAATAAATAAGAGGTATTAATATAAATGGAGATAATAGTCTTGTAGCTGTTAACATATTAGCAACTTGCTTTTTATAATTTTTATTTTTAAAATCCCTTTTTAAATTATCAATATCTTTTAAAAGTTTGTCTTTCATACTAACTCCTATATGTCTATTATATAGCATTTTTTTATTTTTTTAAACAATTAATTTCCAAGTAATAATCTAACAGTTGACGAAGCACTTAAATAAGTACCAGGACTTGGACTTTGGTCAATTACTTTATCTCCATATCCAGAAAATTCTACATTATAATAAAATAAATCTTTTAAAGCTTCTTTCTTAGTTTTTCCTATGGTACTTGGTAAAGTGTAATATATTTCATCATCCCAATACCGAACTTTCTCAATTGCTCCACTTTGTCTTTTAATATCAAGTACATCAATTATATCTAATAGTATTCTTCTGGCAACCGGAGCTGTTGTATAACTTGATAAAAGCGCAGTATTTTTAGGATTATCAATTGCTACATATAAAATAGCTTGAGGTTCATTACTTGGAACAACGGCCATAAAACTCATTATATAATTATTATCTAAATAATGACCATTTTCAACTTTTTGAGCAGTTCCAGTTTTTCCTCCTATTCTATACCCATCAATATAAGCATACCTTCCCCCACCACGAGCTACAACACTTTCAAGAGCATACTTCATAGTATCCGAAGTTTCTTTACTAATTGTTTTTCTAATAAGTTTTTTAGAATTACTTAAAATGACACTGTTACTAGTTGGTTCATTAATACTTTTTACAACATAAGGTTTATATAAATTACCCCCATTAACAACACTACTAACAGCCACAACTTGTTGAATAGGTGTTACACTAATTCCTTGACCAAAAGCTGATGTTACTAATTCTAATTCTCCAACTTCATCAAGAGGAAATATTATTCCCTCACCTTCACCATTCAAATCTATTCCGGTTTTTTCTCCAAATCCAAATAAATCAAAATATGAAAATAATTTTTCTTTACCTAATAATTGACCAAGTTTTACAAAGCCAGGATTACAAGAATTTTCTAAAACTTGCAAAAAAGTTTGGTCACCATGACCACCTGATTTCCAACAACCTATTCTACTTCCTTTAATATTAACACTTCCAGAATCATAGAAATGGTCATTATAAATATCTATAACTTTCTCTTCTATGGCACTACTCATGGTGATAATTTTAAAAGTTGAACCTGGCTCATAAGTCATCCAAATTGGCAAATTACGATTTAATACTTCTGTTTTAAAAATTTTATAATTATTGGGATTAAAAGTTGGTCTACTAGCCATAGCTAAAATTTCTCCACTATTAGGTTCAATTACAACAGCTAAAGAATTATCGGGATTAAGGGTACTTGAAACATTATTTAATTCTCTTTCTAAAGCTAATTGAATGTTAATATCAATTGTTAAGGTAATATTCATACCACTTGCAGGTTCTAAATAAAGTTCTGATAAATTTATCTTGTTTCCCTTAGCATCACTATAATATTTAATAGCACCATTTTCTCCTTGCAAATACTCATCATAAATAAGTTCAATACCACCTAAACCTTGATTATCTATTCCCACATAACCAAGAACATGTGATAAGGCTTCTCCATAAGGATAATATCTTTTAGATTCCTTAACTAAATAAACACCATCATATTTTAAACTCTCAATTTTATCAGCAATACTATAACTTAATCTTCTACCTTCCGGATGCACTCTTTCAATAGAGGTATTTTTATAAACATGACTTTTCATCTCATCATAAGAAACCTTTAATATATCAGCTAAATTCTTAGTAACTTCTTCTTTATTTTTTATTTGACTTGGTACTAAAACTAAACTAGTTGTTGTTATATTATCAGCTAAAACAACCCCATTTCTATCAAGAATTAAGCCTCTATTAGCTTCAATTGGTAAATCTCTACTCCATAAATCATTAGCTAAACTTGATAATTTTTTATAATCAACCATTTCAATATAAGCAATTTTTAAAAGTATCACGACAAAAAAGGTAATAAAAAAAATTAAAACTAATTTAATTCTACTATCAATTTTTTTATTAAACATATTTCCACCACTTAATTATATGTTTATATTTTTAAATTAATCTATTTTAATATTATTAAAATTTTCTTACTATAATTGTTGATATTATATCTAATATAACAATTAAATAAATAATAAATGTATAAAGACGTGGTATTTTAACAAAAAAATTTTTAATACCGGGATATAAAAAGAATATATTTAAAGTACCAAGTAAACCCCAAATAAAAGAATTAGTTAAACAAACATATTTTCCGATTGCATCTTTATGACTACTATAATTCCATAAATCTACATTAAAAACAAATCTTAATAAAACTCCTCCTAAATATTCAACTACTGATAAAACAATAGTAAAAAGAATAAAGTATAGAAAAAATTTAAGAACTTTATTTTTAATAGTTATTCTTTTATCTAAAAAATTATAAATAATAACAGATACTAAAACTCCAGAACCATAGACAAAAGTATAAGGACCATAAAAAATTCCACTATGATTATTAACATCAGTTATTTTATATAAAGTACTTTCCATAATAAATCCTAAAAAAGAATAAAAGATAAATAAATTTAAGTATAGCATTATATCACCATATTTAGTATGGCTAAAAGTTTTAAAAAAATCACCAAGATTTACTCAGTGATTCTTTTATTAGTTATTTGCAACAACTGGTTTTTTGTAAGTAGAACTATCAAATGCAAGAATTAATTGGAAAACAAATGGTAAGAATATAAGTCCTACACCAAATCCCGTACCTTTTCCAAAGCATTTTGCAAGGTTAATGCAAGAAATTATAGAAAATACAGCTATAATAAGTGAACCAACACAAGGAATAAATGCAAGGAAAATATACCAACCTTTTAAACCAACCATCTCAAATAATACATATTGAGAATAAAATGGAATAATTGATGCCCATCCAGGACGACCAGCTTTAACAAATATTCTCCAAGTTGCAATAATATTTAATGCTACAATTGCAACTATAAGTATCATGTAAGTTGAAATAAAAGCCCAAATTCCAGCCATAGCAGCTTCATCGTACATACAAACTCTCCTCTCTACTAATAATATATCACAATTATAGAAATTGAAAAAGTATTTTTAGATATTTTTATTTTTTTAATTTAATTAATTATAATTTCAATTTATTGCTATTTAACTTTTTTTATGATATAATAAGAACAATTTTAAGGGGGTTTTTATGTTTAATTTTTATAGTAATGATTTAGAAATTGTACTTTCAATTATTTTAATAACTATTCTTGTATCTATCTTTTCTATTATTATATATGATTTTATCAAATCAAGAGGAAAACTTGAAATATCTATTTTAAAAATGAAAATAGATATTATAAATAAAGATAATTGGCAAAGTGAAGATAATAAACTAAAAAAAGAAACTAAAGCTTTAGAACTTGATTTTATTTTCCAAGTTTGTAATAACAAAAATAACTATAATAATATTCATGACTTAAATGTCGTTATAAAAAGAAAATCTAAATATTTAGAAATAGAAAACAATAGTTTAAATTTAGCTGATACCATGAAAACTTTATCTGGTGCAACAGCTTATCAAAAACTAAGATATATAAATTTACTTCCTTTTGAAGTAAAAGAAGAACATTTAAAAATAAAATTAACAAAAAATGAAGTTCAAAATATGAAAAAAAATCCTATTTATATTGTATTTAAGAATAAAAAGAAAAAAGTTAAAATTAAACTTAATAATTATTTAAAACTAGATAAGAAAAAATAAACTTATCTAGTTTTTATATTCCGACAAATTTAGAACTATATTAAGTATATATTTTAAATGGTGATTAAATGAAACTATATTTGGATTTGGTTTTTTTAATCAATATTTGGTTAGATTTTTTAATTTTATTAACTGTTTCTATACTTCTTAAGAGAAATATTAAACTTAAAAGAATAATACTTGGAAGTATTACAGGAGGTTTAACGATTTTTATTTTATTTTTAAAATTAAATAATATAGCATTATTTCTTTTTAAATTTATAGTTAGCTTTCTTATTATAATCACCACATTTTCATATAAAAATTTAAAATATACTTTAAGTAATTTAGGTTATTTTTATTTAGTAAGTATTATTTTAGGAGGTGGAATATATTTATTAAGTGATACATTTGCCTATTCTAGTAAGGGACTTTTAATGTACCAAGATGGAGTTAATTTTAATTATTTTTTATTGTTAATTTTAAGTCCTATTATTATTTTTTTCTATATTAAAGAAACCAAGAAGTTAAAGAATAATTTTTCTAATTATCATAAAGTTGATATTATTTATAAAAAGAAAATATATCACTTAAATGGCTATTTAGATACTGGAAATAATCTCTTTGACCCATATCAAAAACGAGGTATTATTTTAGTTAATATAAATTTAGAATATAATCTTAAAGATATAATTTATACACCTTATGAAACTTTAAATCATAAAGGCTTAATCAAATGTTTAAAGCCTGATAAAATCTATGTTGATAAAAAAGAATTTACTAATTATTTAATAGGAATTTCTAATCAGAAGTTTAAAATTGATGGAATTGATTGTATTTTGCCTAATAAAATGAAAGGAGAATTAAAATGATAGGAATACTTAACTTAATAGGTCTTTTATGCCAGTATTTAGAAAATGTAGGTAGTTTATTTTATGTAGGAGCAACGGATAAACTTCCACCACCACTATCTAGGGAAGAAGAAGAATATTATTTAGTAATGTCAACAGACGGTGATATGTTTGCAAGAGATAAATTAATTGAACATAATTTAAGGTTAGTTGTTTTTTTAGCTAAGAAATATGAAAATACTGGAGTTGATTTAGAAGATTTAGTATCAATTGGAACCATTGGTCTTATGAAAGGAATTAAAACTTTCAGTATGGATAAAAATATTAAATTAGCCACTTATGCCTCACGTTGTATTGATAATGAAATATTGATGTTCTTAAGAAAAAATAAAAAGATTAAAACAGAAATTAGTTTTGATGAAAGTTTAAGCTTTGATGCTGATGGAAACGAACTTCACTTAGAAGATGTCTTAGGAACTGATGCTAATATTGTTACTAAACCTTTAGAAGACGAACTTAATAGAACTATGATGTTAGAAGAAATAAATAAACTTCCTAAACGGGATAAAGAAATCATTGTTATGCGATATGGTCTTAATGGAAAAAAAGAAAAAACTCAAAAAGAAGTTGCTGAAATTTTAGGTATTAGTCAATCTTATATTTCAAGGATTGAAAAGAAAGTTATTAAAAAACTTAAAAATATTGTTAAATGTTAGACTTGACAATATTTTTTTTAATAGTATGATATTGATTAGGTGGTTTTGTTATGAATAATTATGAACGTGTAGAATTTATTGAAAGAAATAAGCTTAGATACTTTCCTATTGAGAAAGTTATTAAAAAAATATTTGATAAGAGTGTTCTTATTTCTAATTTAGCTAAAGAAGAACTTATTAGAAGACATCCTGTTGAATTACCAATTGATGAAGCTATTTTAATTTTAATAGTTAGAAAAATGTCAATTGAACAAATATATGAATTAGTCCTTCTTGATATTGATACTCCACTTTGTAAGGCTGCTTATAAGCAACTAGAAGCAATTTTTGATTATTATGAGAAAAATAATCCGGAATATTATAGAAAGATTATGGCTGACTCAGAAAATGAAGATTATTCTAATGCAAGAAGAGCCTTAAGATTAATTAAAGGTGGTCGTGAAAGTAAAATTAGTTAAT
The DNA here is from genome assembly GCA_947595345.1 of uncultured Bacilli bacterium. GTDB lineage: Bacteria > Bacillota_I > Bacilli_A > RF39 > UBA660 > RUG591. The sequence goes on from CANQEQ010000041.1 coordinate 11,869, forward strand.
TAGCTTTCTTGCCGATATAGTTTAGTGGAAAAACAGGTCCTTGGTAAGGACCAGCGGACAGTTCAATTCTGTCTTTCGGCACCATATTGATAATAAACTCGGACTTTTTATTAGTTCGGTTTTTTATTTTATGTTAAGTTATTTATTATGTTAAGTTAGTAAAAGAATTCCAAGTAAAATCAAGGAATTCTTTATTTTT
>CANQEQ010000042.1 GCA_947595345.1 uncultured Bacilli bacterium
GGACTTTTTCAAAATTTTTGGATTTTCGTCAAGCTGAACTTCCCAGTGTGCTTATGGCAATAGATGGAGCATTAGAAGTTGGAACTGAATATTTTGTCGGTGGTATTCCTAAGTTATCTAAAAATGCAGTTGGAATTGGTGATTTCTTAAAAATGCCATTTGCACAAAAAGCATTATTTATGGGAAAAGAAATATTAGGCGAGGAAATTGAAGAAACACTTCAGTTATTTGGTGGGGATCATTTATTAAGCAAAATAACTGGGGACGCTTATGTTTTAAGTGAGAAATGGGAACAATTACCTGAAACTGTCATTTCAACATTTATGTCAACATTAGCCCTTAATAGCTTTACATATGGTGCTCAAACTGCTTTTGTTTATGGTAATACTATGATAAATTTTACAGCTAATGACTGGGCCAATTTATATAATGAAGGATTTAATGCTATTAATTTCAAAAAAATGCTTGATAATAAAGTTGAAATGAATTTAAGAGCAACAGAGAATGATAATCCTTTAAATGATATAGCAAAAGTATTAAAAGAAAATGGATTAAAATCAGATATAGGCTTTGAAAATGGCAAATTTATTATAAATGGAATTGAATATACTGCAAAGGAATTTGGAGATATGTTGACAATAGCCTATAGAGGAGAAATTTCTAATGCTGATAATGCAACAATATTAAAAATAATAAAAATGGCTAATAATTTTAGTAAAGATGAAAGACTAGCATTAGATAAAATTAATCCAAATTGGGAACAAGAATTAAATGTTTTTGAGGCTAGAGAATTATTAAATAATAATCAAGATGTAAAAGTTGATGATGTTGAAACTAAGACTGATGATGGCAAAGTTGATGTAAGGAAAATAGAGGGAGAAGTTCAAGCAACTAATGAAATAGCAGAGGAAGTAGTTTCTCAAGAAGAACAAGATAGTAAGTTAGAAGAAAGCATAAAGGGATTGCCTGCACCAGAAGTAGAACAAGCTTCTCAAGCCCAAGTTGAAACTCTAGATGTTAAAACTGATGATAAAGTAGATGTAGAGAAAACTGAAGAAAAGGAAACACCAAAAAATATAGTATTCTATCATGGAGGGGCTGAATCTGATTTTTCTTTAGATAAACTGGATCTACTTAGACTTTCTGAAAAGCAACAGAAAAATGGTAGAAATTATGCTGGCTTTTATATGTATAGCGAGCAGGATCGTGATGGTGCTTTTCATTATGCTGAACAAGAAAATTCTCGTAAAGGTACTACGACAAAGGGTGTTGAAAAAATAACTCTCTCTCCAGATGTAAAAGTATATGAAGTACCACCTTTTGCAATTACTAGAATTACACAGGAACAAATTCAAGATTTAAAAAATCAGGGATATGATTTGATTGTTGGACGAATGCTTGGAAAAAATGAATATATATTATTAAACAAAGATAAAGTTGTGTCAATGGAATTTGAGCCTATGGATATGAGGTATCAGCAAGATTCTCAAGCCCAAGTTGAAACTCTAGATGTTAAAACTGATGATAAAGTAGTTGTAGAGCAAACTAAAAATCAAGAAACTGTAATTGCCCAAGTTGAAAATGTTTTAAATGAAATAGCAAAGGATTTTCCAGAGGAAGAAAGTGAATCTGCACAGGAAGTTTTAATGTTGTATGTAGTGCTAAATGATTCTAGGTTGGCTAATTATTATAAAAACGCTCTCTCTAAAGAGGCATTGCAGGTATTTGATAAATATAAAAATATACTTCAAACTGTAAAAGTTGAAGATGTAATTACATACTTAAATTTGAAAGGAATTATTAACATAACGGGTAATAGTCCTACAATTGTAAATTCAACTTTAAATTTATCAAATGATACAAATTCTGAAAATTGGAATTGCTTAGCAATGGAAGAAAATGAATTACAAGAGGGTGGATATTATGGTAGAGATGATGTTGTTACAGAGATAAATGGATATAAGTTAAAACCTGACCATGTTTATCGTGCTATGAGTGTTGAAGAATATGAATCAATTTTAAAAACAGGTTATGTTTTAGGTGCAGGCTTAATAGGTGATGAATATATTGAATATAAAACTGATGATGGAAGTGTAAATTGTAATAATATGGGAGTTGATTGGTATTTAGGTGGTGTTGCAAATAGATATGGAAAAGTTATTGTTGAATGTCCCGCAACTCCACAATATTTCACTACTGGTATAGATAGTGGAAAAAATATGGCAAATGATCCTCATGTTAAGCACATGAAATCTTCGGGCTTTGTAAATCCAGTTCCTGCAGATATGATTAAATTGATACAACACCCAACTATTGATGTTAATTTAGAAGAAAACATAGATGGGTTATCTGCACCTAAAGTAGAACAAGATTTACAGGCAAAAGTTGAAAATCTTGATACAACACAGAGTCAAAGGTCATCAAGAGGCATTAATTTAAAAAGAGGAGGTTTTAATGAATCAACAACTTATCGTGCTTATAAACAAGAAAATATATTTAAAACTAATGTTGAAAATATAAATGATGTTATAGAAAAAATCAAAAATTTAAATACTAGTGATCAAGTTTTAATAGAATTAAATGATACAAGAGGTTTAACTTTAGAAATCTTAGATAGTATTCCTGATAATGTTGATATTAGAGTAATAGGTAGTTACACTGAAGAACATTTTAAAGGTTTAAAATCTGGTAATCAAAATTTAAGAGAAAAAGCAACTTATTCCAAAAGTGAATTACATGATATTTTAACTAAAATAGAAAGTATAGAGAAGGAAATTAATCCTAATTGGAATCAATATGAAGTAGCATTATATATTTATGAATATTTAAAGAAAAATATGGTTTATACAGTTCCTAATAAAGTTAATGATGGTGGTGGAATGAGTAGAAGGTCAAGAAATTTTGACTCATTAATTGGATTAGCTAATCAAATATCTACTTGTAATGGTTTTTCTTTGATATATCAAGAATTATTAACTAGACAAGGAATAGAGTGTGTAAATGTTGGAGGATTTTATCTAGATGGTCACGAAGGACAACATGCGTGGAATATTGTTACAATAGATGGTAATAGTTTTATAGTTGATACAATTTGGGACTGTCAAGATTATGAAAAGGGTATTGATCATACAACTGGATTTGGAACTGTAAACCCTAATATGTATTCTCCACGTTCACATTATGATTTGTTTAAAAGTACTATTAATTTAAACCAGGAAGATGTTGATAATATGCTAACTCAAGTTTCTCCTAGTGTCCCAACGACAATTAATTCTTATGATGAGATAATTGAAAAATTTAAATCAGGTTTAGAAGAAGGAAGAAGAAGAATAGATGAACTTGTAAATGGTAAGAGAAATGTTGTTGAAAATCTTGACATTGATACTGATGATAAAATTGAGGTATTGAAAAATGAAGGCCAAGAAAATAGTATAGAAGTTGATGATACTACTATTGAAGTTTTTAAATTAAAAGATTTAATGAATAATCAACAAGAGTTTTCAAATGGTATTTTAAATGGAGAAATTGATGGAATTCCTATTGATATTATAATTAAGGGAATAAAAGAATTATTAGAAAAAGGTTCTTTGAAATTTAATAAAGCAGACCAAGAAATATTAGAAGAAGTTATGGAGAATGGTTGGACTTCTTCTAAAAGCGATAATCTTATTTTGAATATTTTGTTATTAGAATATATAAAAGAAGAATATTTAAAAGAAAATATTATTAATAGACTTCCATCAGAAGGATTAAAAGCTTATGCTTTAAAATATTCAAATGATTCTCAATTTAAGTATAATATTATTAATGAGAATATAACAGATGAAAAGATATTAGCTAAAGCAATTCTATCTTTAGATAGGGAAGCCAAAGAGGAAATATTAATTAGTTATTATAATTTAAATAATAATATTGTAGAATATATAAAAAATAATCTTGTTGCTGATATTATAAATTCAGTAATAAACGAAGAGAAAAGCCTTGATTTCTTGAAAGAAGTACTAGAAAAAAAAGCTAATGTTTTTGCTATACCAATAACTGATGATATTCTTTTAGAAGTTGCTAATAACATTACAGATGAATTATTAAGACTAGAGATGCTTCAATATATTAAAGATAATAATATAATAATTCAAATATTAAAAAATATAGAAGATAAATCTTTAATAGTTAATTATTTAGATTTAGTAAATGATAATAATTTGATAAGGGATATATTAAAAATTGATGGCGTTTTAGAATATATTAGTAACAATAAAGATGATATTTTTAAGCTTAATTTATTAAGTATAGGACTTGAGGATAAAAATGCAGTTTATAGTTTGATAAATAGTATTGATGATAAAGAAAAATATTTAAAAAAAGCCTTAAATTATACTCGTAATAATGATATTAAAATACAAATATTAAAAAATATAGAAGATAAATCTTTAGTAGTTAATTATTTAGCTTCAATAAATAACGTCAAATTAATAAAAAAAGTCTTAGAAATTGATGGTGTTTTAGAATATGTTAAAAATAGTAATGATGACGCTTCTAAAGTTGTTTTATTAAACGCAGTATATGATAATCCAAGTGAGGTTTATAGAATATTAAATAGCATTGAAGATAAAGAAAAATACTTAGGAAAAGCTTTAAATTATATCAAAGATAATGATTTCAATGATAATGATATTATAATTCAAGTATTAGAAAATATAGAAGATAAATCTTTAATAGTTAAATGTCTAATTTCAATATATGATGAAGATTTGGTAAAAGAAATATTAAAAATTGATGGTATTTTAGAATATATTATTAATAATGAAGATGATGCTTTTAAAATGGAATTGTTAACTTTAGAATTAGATAATCCAAATGATGTTTATAGTTTGATAAATAGTATTAATGATAAAGAAAAATATTTAGGAACAGCCTTAGATAATATCAATGATAAGAGTGTTTATGATAAATTAATAAGTGATGACAATATTTATAAAATAGTTTTAAAATCTGAAAATGATATTAAAAGTAAATTTATAAGTAATATTACAGACGAGGAAATTAAATATCAAATTCTTTTAAGTTTTGATCCAGCGAAAGATATAAAAATAATTTCTAGTATTATTTTAAATGAGTTTAAAGGTGAAAAACAATTAGAATTAATTAAAAAATATTACAAATTAGTTGAAAAAGATACACTTATAAATTTTGTGCTTATATTAGCTAATTCTGATATAACTAAAGAAAGATTAAAGCAATTATCAACTGTTGATAAAAATAGATTAGCTTCCATTAGAGAAAGAATTATGGCAAGTTCAGTTTTAGGTTTAGGTAATAATAATATGAGTTATGAGGAAGCCTCTGAACATATAAATAAAATTTTCGGAATAGATGATACTTCTGATACTCTTAACTTTAAGAAAAACATTTCAGAATGTTTTAAATATTTTAATGAACTTGTTTCTAAAAATACAGAATACAAAACAGTTGAAGAATATTTAACTAGTTTACCATCAATGTTTGATGATGCTGTGGAAGCCTATACTGGTAATGGTTTTTCTGATTTAAATAATGGATTTTTAAGAAAATATAGAGGTGTCGTTTCGCATTTAAATGAAATAATTGACTTCTTTAATAGAAAAAAACGAATTCATGTAGAAGCTTCAATGAATAAAATTATTGAATTGTTGGATTATTTTTTAGGAAAAATTCCAATAGATAAAGATATGATAGTTTATAGATATGTAGATGGCAAAAAAACTTTTAGGGAAGTTGGAATAAATGATCCTAATGAGTTAGATAAATTAAATGGTTCTAGTTTATTTTCTCCTGAATTTGCTATAGGTTCTACTACAGCTGTAATTGATGGTGGATTTGATTTTAAAGATGTTCTTCTAGTAATGCATTTACCAAAAGGAACCAACATTACATATATTGATCCAATATCTTCACATAAAGGTGAACAGGAAATATTACTACAAAGAAATTATATTAATCATTTTATAGGACATGAAACTTTAATGATTGAAGGTAAAATGAAGCATGTGGTTTATATTGAAGTTGAACCAATGAATGAAAGTATGAAAGATTTATTACTTGTATCATCTGATTCTAATGCTAATTCAAATGAAAGTAGTGTTGTATCACTTGAAGGAGATAAAGTTGTAACTAATATTACATCAGATGCTGATATGTATGAGGTATTAGGAAAATATTTAAATGCTCTTGGAACACAAAAATCTAGTTTATCTGATAATGATATGGAAATTATTTTAAAAAACAGTGAAGATAAGATAATAGATGGTATATGTGATTATCTTAATAAAGTATGTGTTGATTCTAAAACAGCTTTAGATTATATTACTGAATTATCTAAGTTAAAATTTACTGATGAGAATATAAAAAATAATTTATTTTCTAAAATATCAAAACAAGTTCCTATTATAGAAAAAGTTAGATTTAAATTTACAGATGTTAATAGCATAAATAAAACTCTTGAAACTTATTCAAATTATCTTGATAATGACTTAATAAATAAAATCGTAGTTAATAGTATAAATGATTATATTGAAAAAAATATATCAACTAAAGAAGATAGTTATTATTTCATGTTAAATTTATCAGGATTAAGTTTCTTAGATAGTCATAATAAAATGTTATTAATAACTAATATTATTAATAATAATAAATTAGTTCGTCAAGGAATTATATTAAATGCTAGAACTGAAATAGAAGAGATGCTTGCTAATTTATTTAATATTAGAGATAATAATCTTTCAGAAGAAATTTTAGATAGTATACTTGGAGTTAACTTTGAAGAGGTTGGAGTAACTTTAAATCCTAATTGGGATAACTTTATTTCCCTTATAGAACCATACGTTAAAAAGAAATTCCAAGAATTAGTAAAAACTAAAGATCCAATTTTATTTGGAAAAATTAGTGACGAATTTCATTCTACGATGAATGATATGTTTACAACGGTTGAAAATTCAACAATTGGAGATAGTTTGTATTTCCTTGATTTGGTATATCAAAATTGGGATGAACAAAATTTACTTTCTCCTAAGTTAGAAGATTTTTGGTCAAAGATTTCTGAACTTTATGTATATTCATTGTGTGAAGCTATTAATCCTAATACTAATAAAAAAATTGAAACAGTTAAGTTTATTTGTCCTGATAACTTAGATATAGGATCATGCTTTGGAAATATTTTTCAAGTTGTAGAGTTGCCAGAGATAATAAGAAATGGTACAATAAAAAATATAGAAATTAATATGGTGGATTCTGATACTATGAAAACCACTAAGTCTTTTGTAGTAAATATTGAAAATTTAATTAAAAAGAGTCAAATAACTTTTGTATCTGATAAAATTTTAGTTAAAGAATTTTTAAGGTTAGTTAAAGATGAATACAAGACTAAATTTGGTGGCAATGTTCTTACACCTTAATTGAATTGGACAATATTAAAGTAAGAGGTGATAAAATGAATTATAATGAATTATTAAAAGAATTAAATGCTAAAAGGAGAGATTTACAGTTCTCTCCTAAAGATTTAGATTCTTTAAGTGATATTGAAAGAAAAACTATTGAAAATGAATTAATATTACTTATTAAAAGAGGAGTAAGAACAAGTTATAAATATATTCCTTATATAAAAAGTTTAGATGCTAGAAAAGAATTATCTTATATAGAAAATTTACCTTTTGAAGATAAATTAGATATTTATAGATATTTGTACATAAGAACTAAAGATAAAACTTATTTAGATAGTATTATTCTTTCAGCCTTAACTAATAATGAAGCATTTAGCTTATTACTTGAAATGTTATATACTAATGAAGAACTATTAAATATAGTATTGAGTGTTATAAAATATACTAAAAATTATAGATATCAAGAAATGTTTAAAAGTATAATAGATGAGAAATTTAAAAACATAGATATTTTAAAAAGATATAATGAATTAAATCCAAGTGATTTTATTCCTAATAGTAGTCTTAATAGTTCAGAACCTTTTTTAGGAATAGGCGATAAAGTAAAAAATCAAGAAGAATTAGATAAAGATTATAAATTATATTTAGAAAAGAAAAACTTATTTGAAAATGTTTTAAGTGGACTTATTGGTTTTTCAATAGGAGATGCTTTAGGGGTTCCAGTTGAATTTACTAGTCGTGAAGAAAGAAACAAAAATCCTATAAAAGAGATGAAAGGATATGGAACTTATAATGAGCCAGAGGGAACTTGGAGTGATGATACATCTATGACTATTGCAACTATTGATTCAATTATCAAAAATAATGAAATCAATTATGATGATATTATGAGTAATTTTCTTTTATGGTGCTTAGATGCAAAATATACTGCAACTAATAAAGTTTTTGATATTGGAATAACAACAAGTAATGCTTTAAATAATTATAAATATAAGGGATTAAAAGCAACTGAATGTGGAAGTTTAGAATTTAATCAAAACGGAAATGGTTCTTTAATGCGAATGTTACCAATTGTTTTTTATCTTTTTGTTAGTAAGTTAGATGAAGAAGAAAAAATAAAAGTAATTAATGATGTATCTTCTTTAACCCATGCCCATGAGATAAGTCGTTTAGGATGTAAAATATATTCTGATTATATTTTAAGATTATTAATTAATAATTATGATAAAGCAGATGCTTATAATTATATAAGAAATATTGATTATACTAAAGTATATTCTAAAGAAAGTGTAGAAGTTTATAAGAGAATTTTACAAAATGATATTTCTAAGTTACCACTTCAAGATATAAAATCAAATGGATATATTGTTAATACATTAGAAGCCTGTTTATATGTTATTCTTACAACTAATTCATATGAAGAAGCTATGATTAAAGCTGTAAATTTAGGTGAAGATACAGATACAATTGGAGCTATTTCTGGTAGTATAGCTGGAATAATTTATAAATATAAAACATTTCCTGAAAGATGGCTTAATAAACTTAAATGTAAAGATTATTTAGTTAATCTTGCTATGAAATATGCTATTTGTTTAGATAATATTAAAAAAAAAGAATTAAATATACAAGGAAAAATTAAATAAAAAAAACTTCAAATTCATACGTTTGAAGTTTTAATATGAAATATAAATTTAATCTTATAAAATTTAAGTAATGAAATTAAAAATGCATGAATTTAAGATTTTCATGTATTTTTCTATGTAAATTATATTGTTTATTTAGAAAAATTGCTTTTAAATTTATTTAAACCTTTACATATAATATGATATAATGAATTCAGGTGATAAAATGCGAGTTATTATAAGTGCTGGTGGAACAGGAGGACATATTTATCCTGCTCTTAGTATCATTGAAAAAATAAAAGAAGAAGATAAAGAAAGTGAATTTTTATATATAGGAACAACTAATCGCATGGAACATACAATAGTGCCCTCTAAGAATATTCCGTATTTAGGGTTAGAAATGATTGGATTAAGTAAAAATCCTTTAAAATGTTTAAAAAGTTTTAATCTTCTTTTAAAAGCTAGTTCTAAGGTTAAAGAAGAAATCAAAAAATTTAATCCGGATATAGTAATAGGAGCCGGTGGTTATGTTACTTTCCCAGTTATTTATAATGCTAAAAAATTAGGCTATAAAACGCTTATTCATGAACAAAATTCAATTCCAGGAAAATCTAATAGAATATTAGCTAAATATGCTGATAAAATAGCTGTTAGTTTACCTGGTAGTTTAAAGTATTTTCCTAAAGAAAAATCCGTTGTAACAGGAAATCCTAGAAGTAGTGAACTTCAGAAAGCTTTAAAAATAAGTAAACATGAATTAGGTTTTAGTGAAAATAAAAAATTAGTACTTATAGTAATGGGTTCTTTAGGCTCTATGAGTATAAATAAAGAATTAAAAAAAATATGTTTTGAATTTAAAGATAAACCTTATGAAGTGTTAATTGTAACTGGTGAAGCTTATTATCAAGAGTTTAAAGATATTAACTTGCCTAATGTTAAATTTGTACCTTTTTTAAATAATATGTTGAATGTTTTAAAAATATGTGATTTAATAATAACTCGAGCCGGAGCTTCAACTATTGCTGAGGTTACGACAATTGGATTACCTTCTATCTTAGTACCAAGTCCTTATGTTGCTAATAATCATCAATATTACAATGCTTTAGAATTAGTAAATAATAAGGCAGGTTTATTACTTGAAGAAAAAGATTTTAATTGCCAAAATTTGCTTAAAAAAATAGATATTGTATTTAATGACAAAAAGTTGTATAATGAAATGCATATAAATTCTTTGAATTTAGGTAATCCCAAAAGTAATGATAATATTTATCAGTTAATTTTGGAATTGGTAGGTCGTGAATATGGAAAAAATAATAAATGAAATAATGTCTAAAAAGATAGGCGATATTATTGTTGATGCTAAGTTATCTAAATTTACAACTTATAAAGTAGGTGGAACTGCTAAGCTTTTAGTTTACCCTAAAACCATTGATAAATTAGTAGAATTAATGGAAATTATTTTAAGAGAAGATATAAAATACTTCATTTTAGGAAATGGAAGTAATGTTTTATTCAGCGATAAAGTTTATGATGGAATAATTATCAAACTTGATTATTTTGATGAAATAGAAATTAATGACAATTTAGTTAGAGTAGGAGCAGGATATAATTTAATAAAACTTGCTAATGAAGTAGCTAAGTTAGGCCTTGCAGGACTAGAATTTGCATCAGGTATTCCAGGAACAGTCGGAGGAGCAGTATTCATGAATGCTGGAGCTTATCAAAGTGAAATGAAAAGCGTTGTTAATAGTGTAAAAGTTTTAACACCAGATTTGAAAGTAATAACTTTAACTAAAGAAGAAATGAAGTTTAGATACCGTGAAAGTTTTATTCAAAATAATAAGGGTTATATATGTTTAGAAGTAGTTTTAAAACTAGGTTATGGTGAAAGAGAAGTTTTACAAGAGATAATTCGGGATAGAAAATTAAAAAGAAAAAGAACTCAACCTCTTGAATATCCAACAGCCGGAAGTGTATTTAGAAATCCTCGTGGTATGTTTGCTGGAAGTTTAATTGAAAATTTAGATTTAAAAGGATATCAAATAGGTGGAGCTAAAATAAGTGAAAAACATGCTAATTTTATAATAAATACTGGTAATGCAACAGCAACTGATATAAAAGAAATAATTGATGTGATTAAGAAAAAAGTAAAAAAAGAATATGGAATTGCTTTAAGAGTTGAACAGAGATTAGTAAATTGGGATGATTAAAATGAAAAGTAAAAAGAATAAAAAGAGAAAGATAGGAAAAATTTTAATTATAATATTAATAATAGGTCTAATAGCTTGTTATCTTTTTACTGTTCATATTAAAAATATATATATAAAAGGAAATAAATTACTAAGTGATTATGAAATAATTGAATTAGCTGGTATTAAAGATTATCCTAGACTATTTAGTATTTCAAGTTCTAGTATGATTTCTAAAATAAAGGTTAATCCTTATGTTGAAAGTGTAAAAATTTCTAAAAATTTATTTGGAAGAGTTGATATTGTTATAAAAGAATATAATATCCTTTTAAAAAATGAACTTGATAATACTATTTATCTTTCAAGTTTAAAAAATTTACCTAATGAAAGTAATATAGTTGGAGTTCCTACTTTAATTAATGAAGTTCCTGAGGATATTTTAAAGGCATTTTTAAAAAAATTAAATACAATAGATTTAGATATTGTTAGTAAAATTTCTGAGGTTAAATATTCACCAAATAATTATGATAAAGATTTATTTTTGTTTTATATGAATGATGGAAATTATGTTTATATAACAACAACTAGACTTAACAATATTTCTAAGTATGATGAAGTTTTAGCGTCTCTTGACGGGAAAAAGGGAATATTATATTTAGATAGTGGTAATCATTTTCAAGTTTTAGAATAATTAATTAGAAACAATTTAAGGAAAGTTAACGACTTTTCTTTTTTTATTTATGTTAAGTTATTTATTATGTTGAGTTAGTAAAAGAATTCCAAGTAAAATCAAGGAATTCTTTATTTTTTTC
>CANQEQ010000043.1 GCA_947595345.1 uncultured Bacilli bacterium
CCTGATTAGTGCACTAATTAAACCAATTAAAACAATTATGATAGAACCTAAATTATCCGCCATCATATAGTTAATAATAGCTAGAAAAAAAAGTATTAAAATAAAAGGGTCTTTTAATGAAATTAGAAAGAAATAGATAGCTCCATGTTTTTTTTCTTTAATGTATATGTTTAATCCGTTTGCCTCTTGTACTTTTTTTACTTCATATTCTTTTTTTCCATTCTCTGATGTTTTGTATTTTTGAAATAATTCTTTTTTTGATAACTTTGAAATTTCTTTATATTCTTCATATAATTCATTATGCATATTTATCACCAACTTAGCTTTATTTTACTATATATATTATACACCTATTTTATTATAGTGTATTTATAATTTTAGATGTTTTATTAAAAATCTAGTATAAAGTTTTTATTCATATAAATTACTATTTCTTTCACTAAATATTATATCATGAGAAAAGTAAATCTCACATAGAGTTTGCTTATATAATTTTTCTTATTTTTTAATTTCATATTTTAATGTCTCGGCAATTAAAGAAAAAGGTAATATAAAAAATAACAAAATATTTGAAATCATACTAATTTTTGAATCATCCCAAGAGCCTTTATATAACCAATTAAAATACATATGAGTCAAAAATAATATAATCATAATTAAAACCATAATCCATTCAACAATACAAAGTACTCTAATCACTTTATCAACTTTCTTTTTTAGACATATAAAGTTTTCTTCTGCCTTAAGCATATAATCATTATCATTAATTTTTTCTCCACTCAATAAGTCATTAACAGTTATTTTTAAAATTTTGCATAATTCCATCATAATAGAAGCATCTGGTAATCCTTTTCCACATTCCCATTTAGATACAGCTTTATAAGTTATTCCTAATTTTTCAGCAAGTTGCTCTTGGGTTAAATTTTGTCCTTTTCTGCATTGGGCAATGAATTTTCCAATTTTTTCTTGGTTCATTTTTCTTGCTCCTTTCAAAAATAACTATATAATATTAAAAAAATTTTTAACACCTACAATTAGTAGAGTAGGTATTTAATACACCTTTAATTACATTCTTCATCAACAGAACAAGTATTACTAGAAGTATATATTTTACTAAAAGTTTCATAAAATCTATTATATAAATCATTATATTGTTTTTCAGTCATTTCAGAATATTTAGTTTGTCCTTCTTCTAAGGTTCTGCTTATTCCTTTAGCTTCAACTATACCTCCATTTTTAATAGTTATAAAAAATGGAATATATATTCTTTTTTCACCAGTAGAATAAGTATTACCTTTACTATCAGTTAATTCATAATCTCTTAAATAATCTTTTAATTTATCTAATAATTCATAATAACTTTTTGTTCCTTTATTTATTTGTTTTAATTCATTATTTTGAATTTCGTAATTAGATTTATCATCATCTAAATCTAAATAATAAATTGTTTTTATATTTAACTCTTTAGCAACATTTAACATAGGTTCAAGCATATTCCTACACCAAGGACACCAATTTGCTCCAACATATATTATGGCTTTCTTGCTATCTAATAACTCTATGGCCTCATCAATCGTAACATATTTAATAGGATTATTTTTATCAATACTTACATTATTATATTTTTCTCCGTCAGACTTTCTAATCGTATCATTTAATGATTCATATTCCTCTTTAAATCTTAAAGCATCTTTATTTTTTTCTTGATGTATAATTGAATATCCCAAAATCCCTAATCCTAATACTAAAGCAATTACTACTATCAATATTATTTTTTTCTTACTCATATATTTCTTCCTTTCAGTTACAATTATATCTATATATATAATAAATAACTATAATGGAAAAGTTGAAATATCTCAACTTTAGGTTGAAATTATTTATTTACAATTTTCTTCTAGGACTAAAGGTATAGAATAAAAAGTTGTTTGATTTTCTTTATCCGTGGCTTTTATTTCTAAGCTAAGAGCATTTTCTTTATACATTTTACAAGAAGTAGAATAATGTTCTACATTAAATTTAACTTTTTTTAAAAATTCTTCAAGGGTTATATTACCATCATTATATTTATAACTATCTATCTCCCTTTTATTTGTACCATCTACCTCATAAAAAATACACTCAATTTCTTTATATTTCGTTTCATTTTCTTTACCACAATAAGTAATATTGGAAATATAAATTGAAGTTTTGGAATTATCATATGCAATACTTCCTGATAATTCAAAATTATCACAAGTTGTTTTAATTGTTTTAAATTGAAAGTTATCATTATTAGTATTTGTGCCTTTATTAATAAAGATAATAACACTTAAAGTTATAATAGCAATAATAAGCAATATTATTATCATAATGAAAATTTTAGATTTATACTTTTTAGAGAATTTTTTATCATTTAATAATTCATTAATATCCTTATTATAATCATTACAAATTTCTTTTAAAATAGAAATATCTGGCATATTTTTACCATTTTCCCATTTACTTACAGCTTGATAAGTTACATTGTATTTATCAGCTAAATCTTTTTGCGTAAGATTATTCTTTTTTCTAATGTCTTTAATAAATTTTCCGATTTTTTCTTGGTCCATAATTCACTTCCTAATCCTCTAAATTAATATTTCTTTCATTAAATATTATAACATCTTTTAATAAATAAAAAAACTAGATATAAAATCTAGTAATAAGCCTTTGGTAGCGAGAGAGGGGGTCGAACCCACGACCTATCGGGTATGAACCGATTGCTCTAGCCAACTGAGCTATCTCGCCATTTGAAACATAACTATATTATCATAAATAAAAATAATAAGCAAGTAAAAAAAGTTTTTTTTCGTGAAAATCTTAATTTATAAGGAAAAATAATCAGTTTTTTTGAAAGATAGTCGGGTTTTTCTTGAAAAAAAAATATAATCATGTATAATTATATTATAAGGTAGGTGTTGATGTGATATATACAAGTGTTGACCTTGGTAGTTCGTCTATCAAAATTGTTGTCTCTTTAAAGAATAATTTAAAATTTTACACTTTAGCATCTACTAAAGTAAAAAGTAAGGGGATAAAAAAAGGACTTATTAAAGATAAAGATGAAGCTTTATCTAGTTTAAAAGAAGCTATTTCAAATATTAATAAAGATTTAGGTTGTGAAATTAAGGAAGTTTTTTTGAATTTTCCGTTGTTTGGAGCTCATTCAACTATTGAAACAAGTGAAATAGAAGTTGATGGGGGAGTTATTACTACTGACCATATAAAGAAAGTTATTAATAAAACAGTTCGTGAAAATATTCCAAAAGATATGGAAGTTTTGTATTTAGAACCAATTGTCTTTGGACTTGATTCTGACCTTCAGGTTGAAAATCCTAAAGGTTTGACTTCGTCAACACTTGAAGTACGATGTGCTGTTTCAGTTATTGAAAAAGAGTTTTTATATGAATATTTAGAACTTTTACATGTTGCAGGACTTGAAGTAGTTGATGTTACTTATGGTATCATTGGTGATTATTATGAAAATATAGGGCATGATACGAAAAATAAAATAGGGGCTGTTGTTAATTTAGGATATGGAAAAACCGAAATAGCTTTATTTAATAAAGGAATACTTTTAAAAGGAGAGATTATCCCGGTTGGAAGTAGTAAAATAGATAAAGATATTAGTTACATATATAAAATAGATAGAAAATATGCTAAAGAGTTAAAAGAAACATTTGCTGTTGCATCTTCTAATTATGCTGACCAAAATGACGTTGTAGAAGCTGTCAATGTAAGTGGAGAAGAGATTAAAATTAATCAATTAGAATTAAGTCAAATAGTTGAAGCTAGACTTTTAGCAATTATAAAAAGTGTCAAAAATGAGATAAATAACTTAACAAATAAAGAAATAGGTTATATAATTGTTACAGGAGGAATAACAAACTTAGTAGGTTTTCCTTATTTACTAGACCAAGAGTTTACTTGTGATAAAATAATTTCTAATATGATAACTTTAGGAATTAGAGGTAATGAATATTCAACAAGTTCGGGTTTAGTTAAATATTTTGATAATAAAATGCAATTTAGAGATATTAATTATTCAATGATTAGTAAAGATAATATAAATAAATTAGCAGCTAAGAAAAAAGGAGTAAGTGATAATTCCAACATATTGGAAAAATTTAAAACTTACTTAGAAAGCAATTAAGGAGGATATATATGCTTAGTGGATTAGAAATGGATCAGTTAGCAAAGATTAAAGTTGTAGGTGTAGGTGGTGGTGGAGGAAATGCCGTTAACCGAATGATAGAAACAGGAGTTAAAGGTGTTGAATTCATTGTAGCTAACACAGATTATCAAGTTTTGTCAAAGTCTAAAGCTGATGTTAAAATTCAACTTGGAAAACAATTAACGGAAGGATTAGGAGCTGGTGGAAAACCTGAAATCGGACGTGAATCAGCAGTTGAGTCTAAAAAGGAAATAGAAGAGGCCTTAAAGGGTGCTGATATGATTTTCATTACCTGTGGAATGGGTGGTGGAACCGGAACAGGAGCTGCTTCTATTGTAGCTGAAATTGCTCAAGGTCTTGGGGCTTTAACCGTTGCTATTGTTACTAAACCTTTCACTTTTGAAGGAAAACGTCGTATGGAAAATGCAATGGCTGGACTTGAAGAATTGAAAAAACATGTTGATACTTTAATTGTAATTCCAAATGACCGTTTACGTGAAATAATAGATAAATCAACCCCACTTCTAGAAGCATTTAAAGAAGTTGATAATGTACTTCGTCGGGGTGTTCAATCAATTTCTGATTTAATTGCTGTTGTTGGATTAGTTAACCTTGATTTTGCTGATGTTAAAGCTGTTATGGAAAAATCTGGTAATGCTATAATTGGAATTGGTATTGGAATGGGTGAGGATAGAGCTATTGAAGCTGCTAAACAAGCTGTTTCATCACCACTTCTTGAAACATCAATTACCGGAGCAACTGATGCTATTATCAATATAACTGGTGGTGTTAATTTAACATTATTTGAAGCTGAACAAGCAGCTGAAGTTGTAAGAAGTGCATCTAATAATGATATAAATACTATCTTTGGTTCTGTAATTAATGAAAACTTAACTGACGAAGTAATCGTTACAGTAATAGCTACGGGATTTGATAAAGCTAAAAAACAAAATCAAATTTATGACCAACAAAAAGATACTAAACCAAATAAAGAAATTCCAATTATGGAAGATGATGACGACGATGATGGGGATAATGAATATGATTTTCCTCCATTCTTAAGAAATAGAAATTTTTAATTCATTAGGATATAAAATAAATAAAAAAAGACTTTCTATTAAATTTAGAAAAGTCTTTTTATTTTTCTCTTTTAAAACTACTTAATAATTTTCCAACGATACTTACAATTTTATCACTGTTCTTAGTAGCATATTGTTTTCCTAAGGCCTTAAAGCCAACAGTCAAACTAGAAATAATACTTGAAATAATAAGAGCTGTTATAGTTATACTTAAATTTGTAACTTCTGAAAAGTAAATGGAAATCATAGCACCCATACTACCTGAAACAACTCCACATATATCTCCAATTACGTCATTACAGAAACTAGCAATATTGCTACTATTCTTGATTAATTTAATTGCTTCTTTACTTCCTTTAACTTTATTAGAAGCCATAGCATGAAAGCTAGCTTCATTAGCTGTTAAGACACTAGTTCCTATAATATCAAATATAATTCCAATTAAAATTATTAAAATAGTAATTATTAATAAAACATAGAAATTACAATAAGTTGAAATAGTATTAGAAACGCCACTTACAATTAAAGTAATAAAAAAAGTGAGTAAGAAAGCTTTTATAATCCAAACATCTTTTTTCTTCATCACTAATTCTCCTAAAATAAATTTGGTATTTCATGTGGTATACTATAAATTAATATTACGGCTTAGGTCGAGTTGAATTTCTCTAATTCTTACCTTTAGTTACCTAAAGGCCATTTCTATTTAAAAGAATTATTCAAGTGTTGCCAATCTTGAACACTCGATTACCACTTAGTCCGCACTCCAATCCTTACAGTACAAACATTCTAGAGGTTTTCCCTAACAAATAAGATGTATCTTTATTCGCTTTTGCAGTATTTCTTTCAATTATAACTAATTATAATATCCCGTCAACCACTCACGACATATGCTTTTTTTAAAATGCGATGTGATAAAAGGAATACATTATATGCCATTATAACTTTTCCTTAAATCTAAAATTATATACACACCCTTCTTTGGGCAAGAAAAGCATTATATATAAAGTATCATTTAGAGCACAATTGATGGATTTTTAGCCCCATCTTCCGATACATATACTTGACTAGAATAATGCACCACACGAATAACATTATACTATAAATTATTCAAAAAGTCAATTTTCATGCCTATTTTAAGGAGGTTTAATAAAATTTTATTAGTATTAAAATATAAAAAAAGTTAGTTTATTAAATAATCATTTTCTAATTACTTAAAATAGTAAACTAACTGATTTTAACTTTTCTATTTTTAATTTAATAATCTTTGTTTTTTAAAGAAAATCGTTTTTTAAGCTTTTCTAAAATTGTTTGTTTTTCTTTATCAGTTGAACTTTCCCAAATAATTTCAAAAAATACTCCCATACCAGGTAGGGTTACTTCGTCTTTTTCTTTAATACTTTCTTCAATTGCATTTTTAATTGTTAAAATTTCGTCATCTTTAAAATTATTAATTATATAATCTCTTATTTTTATATCGTCCATAAATTTATCCTTTCAGTTTTAGTATGTCTTAGTAGACATTTTTTATGTAAACTTTTTGAAAAAATATTTAAAAATATTTACAAATAGTGGGGGATTAACTATAATTATAATTGAAGTAAGGCACAAAGTGGGGAAAAGTGGTGAAAGTTTATGTTAATGGGAGAATACAGAAACAATATTGATGTTAAAGGACGTGTTGTTATTCCAAGTAAATTTCGGGAAGAGCTTGGTGATAAAATAATCCTTACAAGAGGACTTGATGGTTCTTTGTTTATCTATTCAATTTCTATGTGGAACTCATTAACTGAAAAACTTAAAACTTTATCTTTCACAGAAAAAGAATCTCGTAATTTTACAAGATTTCTCTTATCAGGTGCTGTTACTTTGGAATTTGATAAGCAAGGACGGGTTATCGTTCCTAGTTATTTAAAAGACTATGCCGATTTGGAAAAAGAAGTCGTACTAGTAGGGGTTTTGAATCGTGTTGAAGTTTGGTCTCGCGATAATTGGAATAAATTCATGGACGATAATTTCAAAGACTTATCAACAATTTCTTCAAATTTATTTAATTCAGATTAGGAGGTTTTATGCATTATAGTGTTATGTTACAAGAAGCAATAAATGCTCTTAATTTGAAAGAAACGGGTATCTACTTAGATGCGACTTTAGGGTATGCCGGACATACCAGCGAAATATTAAAACGAGTAAAAAGGGGTTTTATATTCGCCTTTGATAAAGACATAAATGCCATTAATTATAGCAAGAAGCGTTTACAAGAAATTGGTAATAATTTTAAGATAATAAAAAGTAATTTTTTGTATATGCAAGAAAGACTTGCCGAAGAAGGTATTTATAAAGTAAATGGTATTTTGTTTGATTTAGGGGTATCGTCGCCTCAATTAGATACAGCAAGTCGGGGATTTAGCTATTTAAAAGATGCTAAACTTGATATGCGAATGGATTTAGATAGTGATTTTTCGGCTTATAACGTTGTAAATGAATACAAAGAAGAAGATTTAAGAAGAATAATTTTTGCTTATGGTGAAGAGAAATATGCTAAGAATATAGCTAGTAATATTGTAAAATATCGGGAAAAGAAAAAAATAGAAACAACTTTAGAATTAGTAGAAATTATTAAAAACAGTGTACCTAAAAAAGTAAGGCTAGAGAAAAATCCGGCTAGAAAGACTTTTCAAGCTATTAGGATAGAAGTTAATCATGAACTTGAAATTCTAGAAGAAAGTTTAAGAAAAGCTTTAGAACTTTTAGATATAAATGGTAGACTAGTTGTTATTAC
The DNA here is from genome assembly GCA_947595345.1 of uncultured Bacilli bacterium. Lineage (GTDB taxonomy): Bacteria > Bacillota_I > Bacilli_A > RF39 > UBA660 > RUG591. Next base: position 8,054 of record CANQEQ010000043.1, read on the forward strand.
ATTTCATTCTTTAGAAGATAGAATAGTTAAGAATTTATTTAAGGAAGTAACAAGTGTTGATAAGATGCTTCAAGGACTTCCGGAAATTCCTGATATGTATTTACCTAAGTTTAAGTTAATAAATAATAAGGCTTTAGTGCCAAGTACTAAGGAATTAGAAGAAAATTCACGAAGTAGGTCAAGTAAACTTCGGGTTATAGAAAGGATAAGATAGGGTTATGAAAAAAAAGAAGGGTAAAACATTTCGCTTTCAAAAATTTCTTTTTGTATTTGCTTTGTTTTTAATAATGGTATCTCCTTTAATGATTGTTTTTGAAAAATCAACATTATCTGAAGTTAACTACGAAGTTGAAAAGATTAAGAAGGAAATATCTAAACAACAAAAGGAAAATGAAAGTTTAGAAATGAAAATAAATGAATTAGCAAGTTTAGAAAATATTCAAAAGGTTATTCAAAAAGAAGGTTTAGTATATAATAATGATAATATAAAGAATATTGAATAGAACTTGAAATAAGGAGGAACAATGAGACGAGAAAAAAAGGTTAAAGTAAGTAATCTAGTTTTAATCATTGCTCTTCTTTTCTTTTTGCTTTTAAGTGCGAGAATTGCTTATATTGCTTTATCTCCTGAGGTTGATAATATTAATATCCAAGAATTAGCTTCTAAAAGAACTACAAAAACTATAATTTTAAATGCTAATCGGGGAACAATTTTTGATAATTCAAGTAATATTTTAGCTCAAGATGTTTCAAGTTATACTTTAATTGCATATCTTGACCCTAAACGAACTGAAGATATTAAAGAACCTAAACATGTTGTAGATAAAGAAAATACAGCTTTAGTTTTAGCTAAGATATTAGATATGGATTACGATACAGTTTTAAATTATTTGAATAAAGAAGGAGTATATCAAACAGAATTTGGAGTAAAGGGACGTGGGTTAACAGAACTTGAAAAAGATACAATTAAAGCTCTTAATTTGCCAGGAATAGATTTTATAGAAACTACTAAAAGATATTATCCTTATGGTAAGTTTTTATCATATTTAATTGGTTATGCTAAAGCTGATGATGAAGATGTTGTAAAAGGGGAACTTGGAATTGAAAAATCTTATAATGATGTTTTAACTGGAATAAATGGTAAGACAGTTTATCAAAAAGACTTACGAGGTTATAAAATTGCTGGAACTAGAGAAATTACTGAAAATGAACAAGATGGTTCCGATATTTATTTAACTATTGATAATAGTGTTCAGTTTTTTGTAGAAGAAGCTCTTAATAATTCTTATCAAAAGTATGATTATGACGAGATAGATGTAATTGTTGCTAATGCTAAAACGGGAGAGATTTTAGGTTATGGAACAGCTCCTTCATTTGACCCTAATATAAGAGATATTAAAAATTATATGGACCCAAATTCTAGTGTTGCCTTTGAACCTGGTAGTACAATGAAAATATATACTTATATGGCTGCCCTTGAAGCAGGAGTTTACAAAGGAAATGATACTTATATGTCAGGGCGTTTTGAAACTAAAGATAAAACAGTGATTAGAGACTGGAATAAAGTAGGTTGGGGAAGAATTACGTTTGACCAAGGTTTTATTTATTCTAGTAATACAGCTGTTGTAAATATAATGGATAAGTATTTAGATGCTTCTAAATTAAGAGATTATTTTAAGAGATTAGGTTTTGGTTCTAAGACTAATATTAATTTGCCTAATGAAGCAGCTGGAGAAGTTGATTTTCGTTATGAAACAGAAGTTTTTAATGCAGCTTTTGGTCAAGGAATTCTAACAACCCCTATTCAACATATAAAAGCTTTAACAGCAATTAGTAATGATGGAGAATTATTAAATCCTTATATTATTAAAAAAATTGTTAAATCAAATGGGGAAGTAGAGGAGAACACAAGAACTAGTTTAGGTCATGTTGCCTCAAGTAAGACAGTTGAATATATGAAAAATTTGATGTGGCATACAATAAATGATTCTGATGGAGCCGGACATTATTACTATTTAAAAGGTTATGATATTATAGGAAAAACTGGAACAGCTCAAATTGCTAGTACTAATGGTAAAGGTTATTTAAGTGGAGATAAGAACGTAATTAGAAGTATTGCCTTAATGTTCCCTAAAGAAGACCCTGAGATAATAATCTATGGTGCTGTTAAAAAGTCTGCAAGTGTAAGTGCTTTATCTGAACCAATTAAAGATATTGTTCAAAATGTAGCTAAATATTATAATATATATGGTGAAAATAGTGAAGCTAATAACAATTTAATAACAATTGATAATTATATTAATAAAGATATAGAGGAAGTTAATAGTAAGTTAAAAAGTAAAGGTTTAAACCCCGTTATTTTAGGAAGTGGTAATATTATTACTAATCAATATCCTATTAATAGTAAGGTAACTAAAGAAAGTAAAGTCTTCTTAGTAACTAATTCAAATGACTTTGTCATGCCAAATTTAAAGAATTATTCTAAAAGTGATTTAGAGGTTTTATTTAGTTATTTAGATATACCTTATACTATTCAAGGTACAGGTTATCTTACAAAGCAAAGTGTTAAAGCTGGTACTAAGATAACTAAAGATATGAAAGTTCAATTAATTCTTGATAATAAGTTAGATAAAACTTCTGAAAAAGAAGAAGACGAGGAGAAAAAAGAAACTTAAAGCATAGTGTATGTTTTAAGTTTTTTCTTAAAATTTTCTTAAAAATTTAAGGGAAAATTGAGTTTTTAGAAAAAAATTAACTCAATTTTTAATTTTGTAAAATTATGTAAAAATTAAATGTAAAGTTGTGTAAATTAAACAAATTTAAAATTAATTTTATGTTACTATATTAATTAGGACATTTTCTAAGTCTACGTTAGTGTGTGCTCCATTACTAGAATTATCTAGGAAGTGGAGGTGGTAAGTATAATGAATAAAATTAGTTTTTTAAGATTTATAATATTACTTCATTTTATTCTTGAAATAATGCTAGTAATAGCTTTAATCAGAAAATAAAAAAACACTCTAACGTTTGTTAGAGTGAACCCTTTATAAGGAGCACCTCTAGCTGGGCTAGAAAGTGTCCCTTTTTAATATATGAGATAATCTCAAATACATACTAATTATAACAAATAAATTATAATTTGTAAACAATTAACAATTAACAATTATAAACAAAATGCGACATCTTATTATAATAAAATAAAAGTACTTGAAAAAGAGAAAAAAAAGTAGTAATACGGTATTAGAAAATAGGGACAAGGAGGTATGAAAAAAATGAAGAGATACCAAGTAAAAATAGGAAATAAAGTTAAGTGTAACTCAACCTGGGGGGGGGTACTTTAGGT
>CANQEQ010000044.1 GCA_947595345.1 uncultured Bacilli bacterium
TTCTATTAATGCTCGTATATTTGATGTCATTGATACTGGGGAATTACATTCTTGGCATTCTCCTTTTTGGAGCCATGGTGCACGTGCCGTTATTAATCTTAAATCAGATGTTCTACTAGCTGGCGGAAATGGGACAATGGACGACCCATATACAGTAAAGCTTTCTAATTAATTAAGGTAATGAAAGAGAATAAATAAGAATAAAATAAAAAAGAAAAAGAAAATAGAAAGTATTGAGTTACAACTAAATATTGTAACTTTTTTACTTTGCAAAATAGAATAAGTTTGATATAATTATATAGACAATAGAAGGTGTAATATGTACTTAAAAGAAATAGAAATATCAGGATTCAAATCTTTTGCTGATAAAATTAATATAAATTTAGATAATCAAATTACTTGTATAGTTGGACCAAATGGAAGTGGTAAAAGTAATATAGTTGATGCTATTAGATTTGTACTTGGAGAACAGTCTGTTAAATCTCTTCGTGGTGATAACTTAATGAGTGATGTTATTTTTGCTGGTAGTAAGTCAAGAAAAGGACTTCATGCTGCCAGTGTCGCTTTAACTTTTGATAATTCAGATAATTTTTTAAAAATTCCTTATACAAGTGTCTCTGTTAAAAGACGTCTTTATAAAACGGGTGATAATGAATATTTTTTAAATGGTGAAAAATGTCGTTTAAAAGATATTACAGATTTACTTTTAGATTCAACGGTATCTAAAAATTCTTTTAATATAATTGGTCAAGGAGAAATAGCTAAAATATTATCAAATTCTCCTTATGAAAGACGCCTTGTAATTGAAGAAGCAGCTGGTATTTTAAAATATAAAAAAAGACGGGAAGAAGCTTTAAAAAAACTTGATAAAACTAACTTAAATTTAGATAGAGTAAACGATATAATTAAAGAAGTAGAAGAAAGATTAAATCCTCTTAAAAAACAAAGTGAAAAAGCCAGTAGCTATTTAGAGATTAAAGAAAAGCTAAAAAAAGTTGAAGTTTCTTTATTAGTATCTGAAATAGAAACTATGAATATAAAATATCAAGATACTAAAAATAAAATAAAAATACTAAATGCTCGTATTATAGACTTAGAAACAAAATTAGCTAATCCTACAATTGATAAAATTAAAGTAGATAATCTTAATATGGAACAACAACTTCAAAAAATGAATGAAAAATTAGTTCTTTTAACTAAAGAAAGAGAAGAATTAAATAGTAATTTAACGATTTTAAAAGAAAGAAGCAAATATGATGCCGAAGATATTAAAGTTCATGAAAATATTGCTTATTTAAAAGAAAGTAAATTAACACTTGAAAATAACGAAAGATTATTAAATAAAGAATTAGAAATAAAAGAATTAAAAAAGAAAAATCTAGAAAATACTTTAAATTCTTTAATTGAAAAGGAAAACACCCTTAAAGAAAAGAGAACTAACGCTTTACGAGAATACAATGCTAAAAATAAAGATATGTTGGTTTTAGATAATCAAATAGAAATACTTAAAAACAATATAGAAGAGAATGCTTATCTAAATAATAATGTAAGAAAAATATTAGATAATCCTAAATTAACAGGAGTTTTAGATGTTTTAGTTAACATTGTAAACACCAGTGATTTATATCAATTAGCTTTAGAAGTTGTAATTAATAGCATTAAAAACTTTGTAATAGTTGATACTAGTAAAACAGCCAAGAATGCCATTGATTTTTTAAAAGCTAATAAACTAGGACGGGTAACCTTCTTGCCAATTGATGTTATAAAAGGAAAATATGTTGACTATGATACATTAAATATAATTAAAAATGTACCAGGTTATCTTGGAGTTTTAAGTGATTTTTTAGAGTATCAAGAAAAGTATAAAAATATTATCTTAAATAGCTTTGGTAATATTTTAGTTGTTAAGGACTTAGAAACTGGAAATAATATAAGTAAACTTATTAATAATAAATATAGAATAGTCTCCCTTGAAGGTGATGTAATTCATGTGGGAGGAAGTATAACCGGTGGTAGTTTTTCTTATAAGACTACTATTAAAACAAAAAATGAACTTAATGATTTAGAACTTAAAGCCGGTCTTAACAGAAGTACTTTAAAAGCTTTAGAAAATGACTTAAATGAAATGGAAAAAGAAATAGGGGTTCTAGATACTAAAATATATGATAATAGAACATCTTTAATAAGAATAATTGATGAACTTGGAATTTTAAAAAATAAAATTGCCTTTGATAGGAAAAATCTTGAAGATACTATTTTAGAACTTAAAGCTTTATCAAAAGAAGATACTAAAAGTGACATAGAAGATATAGAGAAAAAATACTATGATAAAGACCTTGCTTGCCAAATCTTAGAAAAAGATATTAATAATCTTTTAAAAGAAAAAGACGAATTACAAAAAAGGATTTTAGAAACAGAAGGTATTAGAAAAGAAAATCAAGTAAAATTAAACACAAGTGAAAAAGAATTAAATAACTTGAATATAGAACTTAATAATTTAGATATTAAATTAGATAATAACTTAAATATATTAAATAATGAATATAGTCTTACCTATGAAGGAGCTAGAGAATTATATACCCTAGACGAGGACATAGAATTTGCAAGAAAAGATGTTTTAGAATATAAAGAAAAATTAAAAGAAATAGGTATGGTAAACCTTGACTCTATAAACGAATATAAAGAAGTAAATGAACGTTATACATATTTAACTAATGAGCGAGATGACTTACTTCATGCTAAAGACTTGTTGTATTCTATAATTTCTGAGATGGACGATGTAATGCAAAGTGAATTTATAGATACCTTTAAAGAGCTTGAAGTAGAGTTTGAAAAAGTCTTTAAAGAGATGTTTAAAGGTGGAACAGCAAGTTTAAAATTAACAAATCCTGATAATATTTTAGAAACAGGAATTGATATAATTGCTTCACCTCCAGGTAAAAAGCTAAAAACTATAACTCTTTTATCCGGTGGTGAGAAGACTTTAACAGCTATTAGTTTATTGTTTGCTATTTTAAATATTAGAAGTGTGCCATTTTGTATATTTGACGAAGTAGAAGCTGCTCTTGATGAGGCAAACGTTGATAATTTTGGTAAATATTTAGAGCATTATGGTTCTAAAACTCAGTTTTTACTTATTACTCATAAAAAAAGAACTATGGAATATGCTAAAACGTTGTACGGTATTACTATGCAAGAGTCTGGTGTTTCTAAATTAGTTAGTGTTAGACTTGAAGATAAATAAAAATTAGAAAAAAATGAAAAAATTCTATATCTTTGTGATATACTTATTTTAAGAGAGGTAGATATGAAGAAAATATTATTTTTAATGGGAGTTTTTGTTACTTGCTTTTTACTAGTTGGTTGTCAAAAAAAAGTTCAAGTTGATTTTGGTAAAGTAAGTGAAATAACAGTAGAAGAATTAGTTACAAAATTTAGTAAAGTGGGAGAAGATAATTCTAAAGATAAGAATACTGATAAAAACGAAGAATGGTCTTATTCCGTAAGGGATGATATGTATTGGTATAAACTTGGAGATGGAATATATTTTGTAGTAAGTCCTGTGGAATATCAAAAAGATAAAACCAAAGAAGTAGTTAAAATGTCTAGACTTTATGTAGAAAAAGAAAAAGTTAATAATGATTCAGTTACAAATTATCTTAAAAATTTAATTAAAGCTAATAATGAAGAATTAACAAGTGAAGAGATAGATAGTTTAATTAAAAATGCTAAGAAATACACTAAGGATAAAGCAACTGCTAATAATGGCAAGGGTATTTCTGTAGGTTATCTTGATACTGATACTCATTTTGAATATCAAGTAATAAGAATTTATAAATAAATTAGAGGGAAAATATGAAAAATAAAAAAAATATTATAATTATTTTATTAATAGTTTTAGTACTTGGAGTAATTTCTTTAAGTATTGTTTTCCAACCTAAGTTTTATGATGTTTATGTAAATATTGATATTAACTCTAAATATTTTTCTAAAGTAGAAGGTATTTTAGTTGATGGTTTATTTAAAGATGGCTTTTTAATGACTACTGATTATACTGAAAATCCAAGTTTAAGTAAGGTTTACGGAGAGGCTTTAGTTATTGGAAATTCAAGTGATAGGAAAATGTTAACAAGTCATAGCAGTGATACAACATTTAAAAGAATAGAAAAACTTTTTAGTAATGGAAATATAATAGATAAATTATTAAAAAATAAAGATAATATATATTTATGTTTTTATGATAATACTAAAACTTTTGATAGTTTAGATATTAACAATAATGATAGTTGTTTTAAAGTAGATATTACATTAAGAAAATAATTTTTAAATGATAACTAAAAATAACAAACTAAGTTCTGAACATAAATAATAAATAAAAAAGAAAAAAATCTATAAAAAAATATAGTCAAATTTTGTTAAGTCGGACAATTTTAACTATGTTTTTTTTATATCGTATGATAAAATTAGAGTGGGTGTTTATATGGAAAGTATTTATAATATGACTTTTGATAAATTAAATATCTATTTTCATGATTTAGGTGAAAAAAGTTATAGGACACGACAATTATTTGATTGGTTATATATAAAAAGAATAAAAAGTTTTAAAGAAATTACCAATATGAAAAAAGAAGTAATAGAAAGATTAGAGAAAGATTTTTATTTTGATGCTCTAGAGATTAAAGCGAAAGAAGAAGCTCCTTTAGTTATCAAATATTTATTAAAATTTAAAGATAATAATACAATTGAAGCCGTTTTAATGAAGCATGATTATGGAAATAGTCTTTGTATATCTTCGGAAGTTGGTTGTAATATGGCTTGTTCTTTCTGTGAGTCAGGACGAATTAAAAAAATTCGGAATGTTACAAGTGGGGAAATGGTTTTACAAATTTTAAAAATAGAAGAAGATTTAAAACTTAGAATTAGTCATGTTGTTATAATGGGAATAGGAGAACCTTTTGATAATTACGATAATGTTTGTAATTTTGTAGAAATTGTAAATAATAATTATGGAATTAATATAGGAAGTCGGCATATAACTATTTCAACTTGTGGAATAGTACCAAAGATTTATGAATTTAGTAAATTTCCTTATCAAGTTAATTTAGCTATTAGCCTGCACGCTCCTAATGAAACTTTAAGAAGTAAGTTAATGCCAATTAATAAAGTATATAATTTAGATTCCTTAATGGAAGCAATTAAAAGTTATTTAAAAGAGAACAACAGACGTGTAACTTTTGAATATATAATGTTAAATGAAGTAAATGATACTGAAGAATTGGCTTTAGAACTTGCTAATTTAATTAAAGGAATGAATGCTTATGTTAATTTAATTCCCTATAATGAAACTAATAATATAGGTTATAAAAGAAGTAGTAAAGAAAGAATAATGAAGTTTTATGATACATTAAAGAAAAATAATGTTAATGTTACAATAAGACGAGAATTTGGGGGAAATATAAGTGCTGCTTGTGGCCAATTAAAGACAGTTAAGGAGGCACCATGAAGAGTTTTTATTTAACTGATAAAGGAAAAATTAGAGAACATAATGAAGATAGTGTAATTATACTTAAAAATTCTGATTCCGAATATTTATTAGCTGTGGCTGATGGAATGGGAGGACATAGAGCTGGGGAAGTTGCATCAACTATCGCGATTAATTATTTAAGTAAACGCTTTCAAGAAACATTTCATAATTTAACTAAAGAAGAAGCTATTTTATGGATTAATGATAATGTTACAAATGTTAATAATCAAATATTTAAGTATGAAGAAGGACATACAGAAAGTCTTGGAATGGGAACAACTCTAGTGCTAGCTATTCTAACTAAAGACTATTTACTCTTTGGTAATGTTGGAGATTCAAGTGGTTTTGTTCTTAAAAATAAGAAATTGCATAAAGTTACAATAGACCATTCCTATGTAAATTTATTAGTTGAAGCTGGAGAAATCACCGAAGAAGAAGCTCAAACTCACCCAAGAAAGAATGTTTTATTAAAAGCCCTTGGAGCAAGCCCTCAAGTAGAAGCTGATATATTTGACTGTGATACTAATGTTAAAGGCATACTCCTTGCAAGTGATGGCTTGACTAATATGTTAGAACTTAGTAAAATAGAAGATGTAATAAATAGTAATGAAGATATAGAAGAGCGTATTGTAAGTTTAATTAGAAAATCTAATAATTTAGGTGGAACTGATAATATTTCAATCGCATATTTAGAAAAAGAAGAAGAAGGTGTAGAACGTGATTACTAAAGGACAGAAAGTAAACGAACGTTATGAGATAATAAAAACCCTAGGTGAGGGTGGAATGGCTAATGTTTATCTAGCCCGTGATATTATTTTAGATAGAAATGTTGCTATAAAAGTTTTACGTGGTGATTTAGCTGGAGACGAGAAATTTGTACGTCGTTTTCAACGTGAAGCTTTATCAGCTAGTTCGTTATCTCATCCTAATATTGTTGAAATGTATGATGTTGGAGAAGATAATGGAACTTATTATATAGTCATGGAATATGTACCTGGTATGACTTTAAAACAATTAATTAAAAAACGTGGTAGTTTATCATTATCAGAAGCAATTGATATAATGTTACAAATTACCGATGGTATTACTAATGCCCATGATTCTTATATAATTCATAGAGATTTAAAACCTCAAAATATTTTAGTTAAAGAAAATGGCGAGATTAAAATAACCGATTTTGGTATAGCTATGGCTCTTAATAGTACTCAGTTAACTCAAACTAATTCTGTTATGGGAAGTGTGCATTACTTGCCACCTGAACAAGCCAGTGGTAAAGGAGCAACTATTAAAAGTGATATATACTCAATGGGAATACTTTTCTATGAACTTTTAACTGGTAAACTTCCTTTTAAAGGAGAAAATGCTGTTGAAATTGCTTTAAAACATATGAAAAATGATATTCCAAGTGTTAGAAGTCAAAATGAGTCTATTCCTCAAAGTGTTGAGAATATAATTCTAAGAGCAACAGCTAAAAATCCTAAAAATCGTTATGAAACTGCTAAAGAAATGCATGATGATTTACTAACTTGCTTAAATGAAGAACGTTTAAATGAGAAAAAATATGAATTTACATATCCTGAACATGCTGATGATAACGAGAAAAAACAAGCTATTCTTGAACAAGGTCAAACGGACGAGACTAAAAAAGTTGAAGTAAAAGAAGACGATAGCTTTGAAGGAGAACAAACTAAAAATACTTGGATTTGGATTTTATCAGCTATCTTTATCTTTATTGTTTTAATATTAGTAGCAATTTTTATAATTTATCCCAAAGTAACTCAAGTACCTGATGTTGTAATTCCAAATGTAGCTGGTATGACAGTTCAAAAAGCTGAAGAAACTCTTAGAAAGAAAGGATTTACCATTTCTAATGAAGACCCTGAAAAAGTAAGCAGTGAAGAAATTGCCGAAGGATTAATTGTTAAAACATCTCCAAGTATAGGAAGGAAAGTAAAAAAAGGAGCTCAAATAAAATTATATCAATCAATTGGTAATACGGTTTATCAAATAGAAGATTATACAGGCAAGAACTATATAGAGGTTAGAACTATTTTAACTTCACAGTATGGTTTGAATGTTGTAATTGATAAAAAAGATGTTGATGATGATAAGGAATATGACGAACAAGAAATAATCGGACAAGATTTAGAAGTTGGAACTAAAGTTGCTAAAGGAACAAGAATAACTTTATATATTCCAAATGTTGTTGACGAGTATCCAAACTTTGTTGACGAAGAATGGACATTAGAGGAAATTCAAAACTTCTGTGACGAATATGGTGTAGTTGTTACATTTGTACCAAAGCAAACTAACGAATTCCCAGAAAATAAGATTATTAGTCAAAGTAGAGCAGCTAAAACAACAATTGTAAAAGGAGCAACCTTAAAAATTGTCTATGCTGTTAAATATCAAGAAGGAGAAACTGCTGATGACACAACAACTCCTTCGGACTCAACAAATTAATAGGTGAATATGACGGGACTTGTTGTTAAAGTTATAAGTGAAAATTTCTTTGTTTTATGTAACAATACTATTTATGTTTGTAAACAAAGAGGCATATTAAAAAAACAAAATACCCTTCCTTTGGTGGGGGATTTTGTTCTGTTTAATGCTGAAAAACGCGTAATTGAAAAAATATTACCAAGGAAAAATGAGATTATAAGACCAAATGTTGCTAATATAGACCAAGCTTTTATTATAACTAGTTTTAAGAACCCAGATTTTAGTACTAATTTATTAGATAAGTTATTAGTTGAACTAGAAATAAATAAAATTAAACCCGTTATTTGTCTTACTAAAAAAGATTTAATAAGTGAAGTGGAGTTTAATAATTATAAAAGTATTATAGAATATTATGAGAAAATTGGTTATACAGTGGTTTTTAATACAGAACTTAAAAAAATTAAGGAATTATTAAAAAATAAAATAACAGTATTTACAGGGCAAACCGGAAGTGGTAAATCAACTTTACTTAATAAATTATTTAAAGATTTGAATTTAAAAACCGGAGAAGTATCTATAGCTCTTGGAAGAGGACGTCATACAACAAGACATTCTGAAATTATCATAAAAGATAATATTAAGGTCTTAGATACTCCAGGGTTTTCGGCTTTATCTTTTCTAAATTATTCTAAAGAAGAATTAAGAGATGCTTTTAGAGAATTTAAAAATTTTCCTTGTCTTTATAAAGACTGTATGCATGATAAAGAAGGGGAATGCAAGGTTAAAGAAGCCTTTAAAAATAAATTAATACTTGAAAGTAGATACAACAATTATATAAATTTCCTACAAGAATTTGATACAAAGAGGTGGTAAAAATGAAAATATCAGCTTCCTTTTTAGGAGTTAAAAATATTCCAAAATTTCTAACAGAACTTAATGTAACTGATGTTGATTATATTCATGTTGATGTAATGGATGGAAAATATACTATAAATAAAACTATGCCTTATAATGAACTTAAAGCAATTAGTAATTATACAAGAAAAAGATTAGATGTACATTTAATGGTTGAGCATCCTCTTAAATTTATAGACGATTATGCTACTTTAAATGTTGAATATTTAAGTGTTCAAATAGATTCTAAAGATAACTTAGATAAAGTTTTCTCTCGTCTTCATGATTATGGAATTAAAGTAGGGCTTGCTATAAGTCCTAAAGATGATATAGAACTTCTAAAACCTTATTTAAAAAAGATAGATTTAGTTTTAGTTTTAGCTGTTACTCCTGGTTTTCCAGGTCAAGATTTTCAAAAATCAACTTTAAGTAAAATTAATGCTTTAAAAGATGAAATAAAAAGAGAAAAGCTTAAAACTTTAATTAGTGTTGATGGAGGAGTTACTATTCCTAATTCTAAATATTTAAAAGATGTTGATATAATTGTATCTGGAACAACGATTAGTAATTCAGAAAATTTACAAGAAACTATAACAAAACTACGTAAGTAAGTTGAAAAAAAAGCTAAAATATTATATACTAAAACCGAAGGAAGTGATAGAATGACTTTATTTGAACAATTAAAGTCTATTCCAAAGCTAGATTTACATATTGATTTTTTTGGTTCAATTTTAAAAGAAACAATTGAAAAAATAGCTACTAAAGAAGAAGAGAAAGAAATTATATCTAGTCTTGAACTTGAAAGTCTAAAAGATTATGAGAATTCTAGAAATTTAATTGCTAACTTGTTTGATACCCTTGATAAAATTAAATTAGCAATGGAAGATTTAATAGAAGAGTTTACTAATCAAAATATGTTATATGCTGAAGTATTTATTAATTTAGACTTATTTAATAAAAAATTAAAAAAGAAAGAAATAATTAATACAATTTTAGATGTTATTAAAAAGCATGATATTACGATTAATTTAGTTTTAGAATTAGATTCTAAAATAAGTGAAAGTGATTTATCAAATACTCTAGATATTTTATATGAGTATTATCAAAAAGGAATAAATGGAGTTTATTTTAAAAAATTAAAACTTGAAAGTTTAGACCCTTATATTGCTTTATTTGATAAATTTATAAAAGATAAAATAGATTATATTGTTTTATTAGATTCTAAATTAACTAATCAAAACAAAGAAATTTATTATAATGCTAAACGTATAATTTATAATTTACAAGAATTACCTGACGAGAATTTTTTAAATATTATTCGTGAAACTAAAATTTTATTAGAGTTCCCGATTACATATCAAAATTATTTTAATGTATATGATGAGTTATCTAATCATTTTGTATATGATTTATATAAAGAAAATGTCTTAACTTTATTTACAACTATTGATATGACCCTTTTAGATACTAATTTATTAAATGAATATTGTAAGTTATTTAATGTATTTCCATTTAATTTACATGATTTAATAAATTTATCTATGGAGATTTTAAGTAAATTAAATATAAGTGATGAGATAAAAAATAATTTAATTATGGAATTTAAAGAGAAAGCTAATTTATTATTTTAGTTTTTTCTTGGTCTTATGGAGGTAGTATGGAAAAATTAGGACTAATCGTTATGGAAAATTGTAGGGATTTGGGAGAAAAAGTAAATACACATTTAAAGGAATTATTAGGAACTACAAGTGATTTTATTATTCCAATTGAAGAAGTAAGGTTTAATAATGGAGAAGGGAAAGTAGTTTTAAAAGAAAGTGTTAGAAAAAGAGATGTTTATATTTTAACGGATATTTTAAATCATTCAATTACATATAAGATGTATAATTATTATAATCATAAAAGTCCTGATGACCATTATGTAGATATTATAAGAGTTTTATGTGCTATTCGTAATCAAGCTGAATGTGTTTCACTTATCATGCCATTTTTATATGAATCAAGACAACATAAAAGAGAAGGAAGAGAGTCATTAGATGCAGCTGTTGCTCTTCAAGAGCTAGTAGACCAAGGAGTAAAAAATATTGTGACTTTTGATGTTCATGATTCAAATGTTCAAAATGCTATTCCAAGGTCTTCGTTTGATAATTTTTATCCTACTAATATTTTACTTGAAAAATTTATTACTTTAGAAGATGTTAAAAATAGTGATTTATTAGCTATTGCACCTGATAATGGAGCTTTAAAAAGAACTAGATTTTATGCTAATATGTTAGGTTGTGAATTAGGTGGCCATTTTGTAAAACATAGAGATGTTTATAAAGTAGTAGATGGTAAAAATCCTATTCTAGAACATGAATATATTGGAAAAGATGTAAAAGAAAAAGATGTAATTATAGTTGACGATATGATAGCTAGTGGTG
>CANQEQ010000045.1 GCA_947595345.1 uncultured Bacilli bacterium
AATGATACAGAAAATTATGAGATATTAAAATATATGCACATTAAGGGTGCTAAAGATTATTGTAAGAATAATGGTTTCTCTAACTTTGCAGAGTGCTTATTAGTATCTGAACAATTAAGTAATACAGTAGAAGAAGCAAAAAATGGAATACAAGCCAAAGGAAATCCAACATTAAGTAAAACAGCTCCTGAAATAACATATGCAGCAACTGCTGAAACACCAGAAGCAGAAGTACCACAAAATGCATCATATACATGGGCATATGCAGATAGTGCAACATTTGATACCTCAACTGGAAAATTTACATTAACAGGAAATTTAAAACAAAATCAAAGTTTAAGTAATTCTATGCAAGGAAAGTGGACTTGTGGAACATTACAAAATAATTTTCTAAATTGTTCAACAGTTTATCATATAGTATCAATGGAAGAAAATACAATAAAAACAGCAACAAGTAGAACATATCAAATAGCTAATGCAATTGGTTCAGAAGTAGGACTTTATCAAACAACAGATAATGATGGAGAAACATATTTTTATAGAGGAGATGTACAAAATAATAATGTAAAGTTTGGAGGTTTTTATTGGAAAGTAGTAAGAATTAACGGAGATGGCTCAATAAGATTAATTTACAATGGAACAAAAACTAATTCTAATGGCTATGATGCCTCATCTGTAACAGAAGCCGGTATTACTTATAATACAAGAATGACTAGTCCTGCTTATGTGGGCTATATGTATGGCGATAATTTTTCAACTGAACCAGTTAAAAGTAAAACAACAGCAGATTACGGAGATATAGCAGCAAATACAAAATATTATTTTGCTAAATCATATACAAGTGATAATTCTTCAAAAACTTTTAAATTAACAAATGCCGATTATATTGGAACATTTAGTGAATGGAATGAAGCTAATAAGCTTTCAGAAGGATATAAATATACTTGTAAATTAACAAGTGCAACTGGAACCTGTCAATTTTTAATGGAAATAGTAAAATTTAATAATGTAACCTCAGTTAATACATATTATTGGACATATGGTTCAACTAGCTATGAAAATACAAAAGAAGACAACGCAAGTAGTAATGTTAAAATACAGCTTGAAAATTGGTATACAACCAAGTTAGCAAGAGAAGGGGCTACTGAAAGTGGAAAATCAGTAATAGATTATATAGAAATAAATGCTACTTTCTGTAATGATAGAAGCTTATCACCTCGCAATGATAATGGCGATGGTTTTTCAACTGTACCATCAACCTTTTATGGTGCACAAGATAGAAACCAAAATAAAAAGGCTGCAAGTCTAGTTTGTCCTAATATAGCTGATTTGTTTAGTGCTAAAGGTAGTGAAGGAAAAGGTAATAAGAAGTTGGAAAAGCCGATAGGCTTAATTACTGCCGACGAAGCCGCTCTAGCAGGAGGTTTATTTAATACTAAAAATGAGAGATACTACTTATATACTGGGCAAGATTTTTGGACTATGTCGCCTATTATATTTGATACATGGAGCGCTGCTGCAGGCTTATTTGCTGTTCGCTCAGCAGGTGAATATAATATCCTCAGTGTTGTACGTTCGTCTCCAGGTGCTCGTGCAGTAATCAATTTAAAGAAAGATGTTTTACTAGCTGGAGGAAATGGAACAATGGATGACCCATATACAGTAAAGTTAGCAAGTTGATTAAGGTAATGAAAGAGAATAAATAAGAATAAAATAAAAAATAAAAGAAAATAGAATTTTATAAAGTTACAGTTAAAAATATTGTAACTTTTTTAATTTAGTTATATTATTTATAAGTATCTATGTCTAAAGGTGTAAAATAAAAAGGCCTTTTTAATAAATTAAACTAAAATTATGTTATAATGTATGAGAGGATTATATTATGATTAAAAAGATACGAAATTTAGATATTAATTATGTTCAATACGGTGAAGGTGACGATGTTGTTTTACTTCATGGTTGGGGACAAAATATAAAAATGATGGAACCACTTGGAAATAATTTATCTCAAAGAAAAAAAATAACTATTTTAGATTTTCCTGGCTTTGGTAGTAGCCAAACACCCGATTTTGCTTATACTATATATGATTATACAGAACTTTTGCATGATTTATTAAATGAACTTAAAATAGAAAAACCAACTTTAATAGGACATTCCTTTGGAGGAAGAGTAGCAATTTGTTATGCAGCTAAATATGAAGTTAATAAATTAGTTTTGATGGGTAGTCCTTTTAGAAGTTTACAAAAAAATGGTTTAAAAGTAAAAATGTTAAAACAACTAAAAAAAATTCCTGTTTTAAAAGGATTAGCTGAGGAAATGAAAAAACATATGGGTAGTGCTGATTATAAAGCAGCTCAAGGTGTAATGCGAGATATTTTAGTTAATACTGTAAATGCTAATTTAGAGAGTGACATAAAAAAAATTAAAGCTGAAACTTTATTGATTTGGGGAGATAATGACGAGCAAGTTCCTTTAAGTGAAGCTCGGGTTCTTGACGATATGTTACAAGACTCAGCCTTAATCACTTTAAATGGAAGTCATTATTGCTATTTAGAAAATTTAATGCAAGTAGTTAGTATTTTAGAACATTTTATTTAGGAGGGTAACATGTATATATTTATTTTTGTTTATTTAATTTATATATTTTATAAAAGTAGAACAGCTTTATACATGCTTCAACAAAACTTATATAATGAAAATAATCGTTATATAAGATGGATTACAAGAAATAAAGAAAGAAGTTTTAATTCAGTAGATTTCTTGCCATTTCTCTTAGCTATTTTCTTATTCTTTTCTGATGAGTCATTTATAGTTGAAGTGATATTTTTATCAATTACCTTAATCTATGCTATTGGTATATATGACGAATATAAGAAAAATCTTAATAATCAAAATAAAATAAAATTTCATATTACAAGTAGAATAAAAAGATTATATTTAACAGAATTTTTAATTGTATTTTTGCTTATATTCTTACTTGTAGTAACTAAATTTTCTGGTATTATAGTAATTTTAATTTGCTTAACAACTTTACTAATTTATTATTTTATTTATCTTGTTAATATAATTAATAAACCAATTGAAAAAATGGTTTACTATTATTATTTTAATAAAGCTAAAAGAAAATTGTATTCTATGAATAGATTAAAAGTAGTAGGAGTAACCGGAAGTTATGGAAAAACTAGTAGTAAAAATATATTAAGTCATATTTTATCTTGTAAATATATAACTCGTCCTACTCCTAAAAACTTAAATACACCATATGGACTTATGATTACAATTAATAATCATTTAGATAAGTTTGATGAGATATTAGTAGCTGAAATGGGAGCTTATGTAAATGGTGAAATTAAGAATATGTGTGATTTTGTTAAACCTAAATATGGAATTTTAACAGTTATCGGAGAAGCCCATTTAGAAACATTCAAATCCCGTGATAATATTTGTAGAGCTAAGTTTGAACTTATTGAAGCTCTTGACCCAAATGGAGCTTGTGTTCTAAATTTAGACGACCCATATCAAGTTGCCTATGTTAAAAATGAACTTAAAAACAAAGTTAAAATTATTTGGATAGGTGTTGATAATAAAGAAGCCATGTTTAATGCGATTAACATAAAAAGTAATAAAGATGGTATGAATTTTGATATTATTTATAAAGATTCTAAATATCATGTAGAAACTAAACTATTAGGTGTTCATAATGTATATAATATTTTAGCAAGTATTGCTCTTGGAGTTGAACTTAAAGTACCAATTTCTGATATGATAGTTAAAATTATGCCAGTTGAACATCGTCTTGAAATTAAAAAAGTAAATAATATTACTATGATAGATGATGCTTATAATTCTAATCCTATTGGGGCTAGAAATGCTCTTAATGTTTTAAATATGATGGATGGGATTAAAGTAGTTGTAACTCCAGGTATGATAGAACTTGGAAGAGACGAGAAAAAATTAAATTATGAATTAGGAGAAAGAATAGCTAAAGTTTCTGATTATGTAATTTTAATTGGTGAGAAACGTTCTAAAGATATTAAAGAAGGTATTTTAAAAAATAATTTCAAAAGTGAAAAAATAATAATTTTAAATAAAGTAACTGATGCTTTTTTAGAACTTGAAAAGATAAAAAGTAAAAATCAAGATAAAGAAGTGTATGCTTTATTTGAAAATGATTTACCTGATATTTACAGTGAAGGAGTGAAGAAAAATGAAAATTAGATTAGGTGTTATTTTTGGTGGAAAGTCAGTTGAGCATGAGGTTAGTATAATTACAGCCATTCAAGCAATTAATAAAATTGACTTAGTTAAATATGAGGTTGTCCCTATTTATATTACTAAAGATGGAAGATGGTATACAGGAAAAATGCTTTTAGATATTGATATTTATAGTGATATTGATTTACTTAAAAGATATGCTAAAGAAGTGGTTTTATATAATCGTGATGGAAAGTTTTTACTTCAAAAGAAAACTGGTTTATTTAAGTCTGTTGTAGCTGAAATTGATATGGTTTTACCAATTATGCATGGAACTAATGGTGAAGATGGAACTTTACAAGGTTATCTTGAAACAATTGGAATTCCTTATGCTGAAAGTAGTGTTTATGCTAGTGTTGTTGGACAAGATAAAATATTCATGAAACAAATACTTAAAGAAAGTAATGTTAATGTAGTAAAATATAGATGGTTTTTTGATACTGACTATATGAATAATGCTGATAAAATAGTAAGAGATATAGAAAGATTAGGTTATCCTGTTATTGTTAAACCAGCAACTCTTGGTTCAAGTGTTGGAATTTCTGTTTGTCATGATGAACTTGAACTTCGTGAAGGAATTCAAGATGCTATTAAATATGATACTAAAATCTTAGTTGAAGAAATGATAACTAATTTAAGAGAAGTTAATATAAGTGTTCTTGGTAATTATGAACATCAAGAATTAAGTGTAATTGAAGAAGTAGGAACAAGTCATGAACTTTTAACCTATGAAGATAAATATATAGGTGGTGGCAAAGGTAGTAAACTTAATAATCAAGGAATGGCTAGTGCTAAAAGAATTATACCAGCTAAACTTGATAAAGAAGTAGAAGAAGATGTAAGAAATATGGCTATAAAAGCCTTTAGAGCTTTAAATTCAAGTGGAGTTACTAGAATTGACTTCTTAATTGATACTAAAGAAAATCAAGTTTATGTAAATGAAATTAATAGTATTCCTGGTTCTTTATCATTCTATTTATGGGAGAAAACTAGTAAACCATATCCTGAACTTATTGAAGATATGATTAATTTAGGAATTGTAAATTATAAAAATAAAAAAGCTAAAACTAGTACATTTAGTACTAATATCTTAGAAGGTTTTTCAGGAAGTAAAGGCTTAAAAGGAATTAAAGGATTAAAAAAATGAAAAAAGTTATCTTAACAATTTTAGATGGATATGGAATAAGTAAAGAAAAAAAAGGAAATGCTGTTTATTTAGCTGATACTAAAATACTTGATAAAATATTTAAAGATTATCCTCATACTGAAATTAAAGCATCAGGCGTGGATGTAGGACTTCCCGATAAACAAATGGGTAACAGTGAAGTAGGACACATGAATATTGGAGCTGGACGAGTTGTTAAAGAAGATTTAACTCTAATTAATGAAGATATAGAAACTTCTAAATTCTTTGATAATGAAGTTTTAAAGAATACTATTCTTTATGCTAAAAATAATAATAAGAAATTACATTTAATAGGACTTTTATCAGATGGAGGAGTACATAGTCATATAAATCATTTATTTGCTATTTTAGAGGCTTCTAAAAGATTAGATTTTAAGAATGTTTATATTCATGCGATTTTAGATGGAAGAGATACTAGTCCTACAAGTGGAGTAGTTTATTTAGAAAAACTTATTGAAAAAACAAAAGAACTTAAAGTTGGAGTACTTGCTACTGTTATTGGTAGATTTTATGCAATGGATAGAGATAAAAGATATGAACGAATATTTAAGGCTTATTCTTTATATACCAAAGGAATTGGTGAAGAAACGAAAGATATACTTGCAACAATTAAAGAAAAGTACTATAATAATACGACAGATGAGTTCATGGAACCAATTGTTGTTTCTAAAAATGCTAGAATAGAAGAAAAAGATGCTGTTATTTTCTATAATTTTAGACCAGATAGAGCTAGAGAAATAACTCGTTCTTTAGTAGATAATGATTTTAATTATTTTAAAACTTCTAGATTAAATTTATATTATACTTGTATGACGGAATATGCTAAAGAAATTAAAAATGTTAATATTATGTATAAAAGTCATGATGTAAAAAATAATTTAGGAGAAGTAGTATCTAAAGCCGGACTTAAACAATTAAGAATTGCTGAAACCGAGAAATATGCTCATGTAACTTTCTTTTTAAATGGAGGAAGTGAAGTAGAGTATCAGGGTGAAACAAGAATTTTAATACCATCTCCTAAAGACGTTAAAACATATGATTTAAAACCTGAAATGTCAGCTTATAAAATTACGGAAAGAGTAGTTTGGGAAATTAATAAAGAAACATATGATTTAATTGTTTTAAATTTTGCTAATTCTGATATGGTTGGTCATACCGGAAATTTAGAAGCTTGTAAAAAGGCTTTAGAAGTTGTTTCAGAGTGTATGGGAAAAATTTTAGAGTCTGTTTTTGAACATGATTATGCTATGATAGTAACTGCTGACCATGGTAACAGTGAGCATATGCTAAATGAAGATGGTAGTATAAATACAGCACATACTAATAATTTAGTACCCCTTTCCTTAATTAATTATAAAGATGTTAAATTAAGAATGGGAAGATTAGCTGATGTTAGTCCAACTATTTTAGAAATACTAGGTATAGAAAAACCTCTAGAAATGACAGGGGAGAGTTTAATTATAAAATAAAAGAAAGGAGCTTAAACCATGAAAAAAATATTAACTGGCTTAAAACCTACTGGAGAAATTACTTTAGGAAATTATATTGGAGCAATTAAACAAATGGTAGAACTTCAAGATAAATATGATTCTTACTTATTTGTTGCTGATTTGCATGCTTTAACAGTGTATCAAGAGCCTAAACTTTTAAAAGAAAGAATAAAAAAATTTGTAGCTATGTATATTGCTTGTGGAATTAATCCTTTAAAAAATACTATTTATATTCAGTCTGAAAATGAGTATATTCCAGCTATTTCTTATCTTTTAGAATGTACAACTTACTATGGAGAAGCTTCAAGAATGATTCAATTTAAAGAAAAAAGTAAAGAACATAAGAATTTTTCACTTGGTTTGTTGACATATCCTGTTTTAATGGCTGCTGATATTTTATATTTAGATGCTGATTATGTTCCGGTTGGAATTGACCAAAAGCAACATGTAGAACTAGCTAGAAACATAGCTCTTCGTTTTAACAATAAATATGGAGAGACTTTTGTTTTACCTGAACCTTTATTGAATAAAGATGCCATTAAAATAAAAGATTTAAAAGAGCCAACTAAGAAAATGAGTAAAAGTGAAGAAAATCCTCAAGGGGTAATTAGTATGTTTGACACGCCCGAGGATATTTATAAAAAAATAATGAAAGCTACAACTGATAGTGATTCTATTGTTAAATATGACCCTGATAAAAAACCTGGAATTTCTAATCTATTAACAATAGCTTCTAATATGACTAATCGTGAAATAAGTGAGATAGAAGAAGAATTTAAAAATCTTGGCTATGGTGAGTTTAAAAAATATGTAGCTGAAGTTACAAGTAAAAAAGTTTCAGAAATTCAAGAAAAATATAATGAACTAATTAATAGTCAAGAACTTGAAGAGATTTTAGATTCTGGAATTAAAAAATCACGTGAACTAGCTAAGATTAAATACAACGATATGAAACAAAAATTAGGTGTTACGAGGTTTTAAACTTTTTGTAACCCTATTTTTAAGTATTATTCAAGATTTAAAATAATAAATAAATTAAAAGAAAGAATAAAAAAATAGTAATAAAGGAGGTATTATGAGTAAAATTAGATTATTTGCTTTAGGTGGTTTAAATGAAGACGGGAAAAATATGTATGTCTGTGAAGTAGATAAAGATATTTTTATCTTTGATGCTGGTCTTAAATATCCTAAAGATAGATTACTTGGTATTGATTATATTATTCCAAGTTATGATTATTTAAAAGAAAATATAAAAAGAATTAAAGGAATATTCTTATCGCATGGACATGAATCAAATATAGGAGCTATTTCAGATATTGTTATGGATTTACCAGATATTCCTATATATGGACTTAAGTATACTTTAGAAATACTTAAAATTCAATTAGGTTTAGATAATGTTACAGCAACTAATTTAAGAGAAATAAAAGGACATTCTAAGATAGATTTTGGGGCTTGTAGTATTTTTCCAATTGAAGTAACTCATTCTATTCCCGATAGTACATTGTATGTTTTAAATACTCCTGATGGAAGTATAGTTTATAGTGGTGATTTTATATTTGACCCAACTATGATTAATCATTTTTCATGTGATATAGGACGTCTTGCTTATATAGGAAAACAAAATGTTTTATGCTTAATGACAGAGTCAATGTATGCTGAAAATGATGGCTTTACTAGTCCAAGACATCGAGTAGCCTCTTTTATTAGAAGTGTTTTACATGATAATGAAAATAGAATTATCATGAGTGTTCTACCAGCACATATTTATCGTATTCAAGAAATATTTGACGAGGTTTCTAAGACTAATCGGAAAATTGTAATCATGGGTAAGCTTTTACAAGATATTATTTATAAATCTTTAGAACTTAAATATTTACATATAAATAAAACTAAAATAGGCGATTTATCTAGTTTAAATGAAAAAGGTGTTGTAGTTTTAATAAGTGATTTAAAAGATAAACCATATGCTAATTTAGAGAGAATTTTAAAAGAAACGGATAAATTTATTAAATTAAAACCTGATGATACAATTTTTATAACTGAACCAATGTATCTTGGAGTTGAAAAACGTATGGTTATGATAATGGACGAATTTGCTCGTAAGAAAATAAATGTTGTTGCCTTATCAAATAAAAATCATTTACTATTTCACCCATCTAAAGAAGATTTAATGATGATGATTAATATGATGCATCCAAAGTATTATTTTCCAATTAAAGGAAATTATAAAGACCAAGTAGAAAATGGTAATTTAGCTTTAAAACTTGGAATTAAAAAAGAAAATATTTTATTAAAACAAAATGGTGATGTTATAACTTTTGTTAATGGTAATTTAGAAGATAATAAGGATAAAGTTAAAGTTGACGAAGTCTTAATTGATGGAAAAAGTCAAAATGACGTTGGAGAATTAGTTTTAAAAGATAGAGAAATGTTAGCTGAGGCTGGAATTGTGTTAGTAACAGCTACTCTTGATAAGAAAACTAAAAAAATATTAGCTGGACCTGAAATATTAACAAGAGGATTTATCTATGTTAAAGATAATATGGATATTTTAAAAGAGAGTAGTATAATTTCTTTACAAATTATTAAAAACAATACTTCTAATAATTATGTTGATTATAATAATATAAAACAAGAAATAAGAAATAATTTAGGTAAATATTTCTATGAACAAACAGAATGCCGTCCTATGATAATTACTGTAATTGGTGAAGTATAATGACTGGCCTTGATATTTTAATTATTGTTTTAATAGGAGTTTCTCTAGTTTTAAATATTATAATGCTTATTAGATTTAAAAGCCAAAATGATAATAAAAATACTTTAGATTTAATTGAAAGACTTGGAAAATTTGAAGTTAGTATCAACAAAGATTTTGGTGAATTTAAAGGTAATTTATCTAAAGATATAGAAGAACATTTTGATAAAGTAAATAATAAATTAGAAACTAAATTAAATGAAATTAATAATAAAGTTAATACAAGAATAGACGAGAATTTTGAGAAAACTAATAAAACTTTTATTAATGTTTTAGAAAGATTATCTAAAATTGATGAAGCTCAAAAGAAAATTGATAATTTATCAGTTGATATAGTATCGCTTGAAAATATTTTAACTGATAAAAAAACAAGAGGTATATTTGGAGAAGTAAATCTTTATAATATTTTAAAAAATATCTTTGGAGAAAAGAATGATTTAATTTATAAAACACAGTATAAATTATCTAATGGTTATATAGCTGATTCAGTTATATTTGCACCACCTCCACTTAAAACTTTAGCAATTGATTCTAAGTTCCCACTTGAAAATTATAGAGCGATGGTAGATAAGAAAAAAAGTGATTTAGAAAGAAGTTTAGCATCTAAACAATTTAAGTTAGATGTCAAGAAGCACATAGATGCTATAAGTAATAAATATATTATAGAAGGTGAAACAGCTAATCAATCTATGATGTTTATACCAGCTGAAGCTATATTTGCTGAAATTAATGCTTATCATAGTGATTTAGTAGAATATGCTTATAAAAAAAGGGTTTGGCTTACAAGTCCAACGACTTTAATTTCTACTTTAACAATGATAATGATGGTTATTCAAAATATTGAACGTGATAAGTATACAAGTATTATTCATGAAGAATTAAATAAACTTGGTATTGAATTTACAAGGTTTAAAGAAAGATTTGATAAATTATCTAAAAGTATTTTAACAGTTAATAAAGATGTTGAAGCATTTAGTATTACAACTGATAAAATTAAAAAGAAATTTGATAATATTTCAAGTGCTAAAGTAGATAGAGAATTATTAGATTATGATGATGATACAATATAAAAACATAAGTTAGAAAGAAAATAACTTATGTTTTTATTAAATTTGTAATTTTTTTTGAAAAAATTTTTCTCTTTAAAATTTACTAAAAATTAAAAATTGTAAAAAAAATTAACGGAAATTTTAGTTTTTGGATACATTTTTGACCTCAATTTTAAATATTCAGGTAATTTTCTTTGAAAAACTGCAAATTTCCTTGATTTTTAAGGGAATTTTAAAGTGTTGCATTAATAAATAAAGTATGATATTGTAAATAACTATGGAAGCAATTTAGAGCTAGGTGCCTGCCTTCTATTTTAATCAGGGGAACTTGGTTGAAAGA
>CANQEQ010000046.1 GCA_947595345.1 uncultured Bacilli bacterium
CAGCCCTTATAGGGCTTAGTCAAAAACCACTAGTTAAACTAGTGGATTTTTATTTTATTATTCTTCAATTTTTTCAATTGCTTCTGTTGGACAACCTTCAATGGCATTTGTAACAGCTTCAACTAAATCTTCTGGAACTTTATCAACTTTTACATGACTATAATCTTCAACTTCAAATACTTCACTGCAAGTTGATTCACAGTAGCCACATCCAATACATTTGTCTTCTACTACCTTTACTTTCATTTTTTATTTTACCTCCACTATAATTATATTAAGAAATCAAATAATTAGCAAGACAAAATGTCAAATAGGAGTAATATTAATTTTAGAAATTACTTGTAAACTTTTCTAATTTAGTGTATTATTAATACATAATAGGAGTTGACTTATGAGTTTTAATGAGTTTATATATGCCTTAGCAATTTGTTTTGGTCTTAGTTTTTTAATTGGAATAGAAAGACAATTTAGAAGAAGAATAATAGGTCTTAGAACAACAATTTTAGTTTCAGTTGGAGCTTTTTTGTTTGTTAGTTTTTCTTTTTCAGTTGGTGCTAGTGATATATCAAGAATTGCCTCTCAAGTTGTAACCGGAATAGGCTTTTTGGGAGCTGGAGTTATTATTAAAGATGGTAGAAAGGTTCGGGGATTAACAACAGCTGCTACTTTATGGTGTGATGCTGCAATTGGTATTTTATGTGCCGGTGGTGCAATAGGGGAAGCTATATTAGGTACTGTTATAATTTTATTTTCTAATATCATTTTAAGATATGTAAATAGTTTTATCAATGAATTAAGTTCTAAAAGAAATACCTTATTAGATTATCAAATAGTTATTAAAGGATTAGATAAAAATATTAAAAAGACTAAAAAACAAATTGACGAGTTTTTAATCGTGCATAATATTGAACTTAAAGATATTAATATTAAGAAAAATAAACAAATAGTAACTTTAACAATTAATATTTTAATAAATAAGAATAAATATTTAGAATTAAATAAATTTCTTGATGAGAGTTATCAAGAAAATAACTTAGAAACTTTAAATTTAAAAAAATTAGGTGAAGTTAAAAATGAAGAATTAGATGATGAACTATAAATCTAATTTTTTTTAAATTGTTTGCTAATTTTAGTTTCTAATTGTATAATATTACTTACTTAGAAATAAATTTAAAAAGGAGGAGTTATGAGAGTTGGTATTTTTGATTCCGGAATAGGGGGATTAAATGTTTTAAAAGAAGTATTAAAGAAATATCCAAGTGGTGAATATATTTATTATGGTGATACTAAAAATCTTCCTTATGGGAATAAAAGTAAAGAAGAACTTTTAGAATTATCTAAAAATATTCTTGATTTTTTTACTTTAAAGAAGGTTGATATAATCATAATTGCCTGTGGAACAGTTAGTTCTAATTGTTTTTATGAATTAAAAAAAATAAGTAAAATTTCAATATATGATATTATAACTCCCACAATTTCTTATTTAAAATCTTTAGAAAAAGAAAAAATTGCCATTTTTGGAACTAAGAGGACAATAGATAGTCATATTTTTAGTAAAAATATAGAAAAAGAAGTATTAGAAATTGCAACTAAAGAGTTTGTTCCTATGATAGAAGAAGATAAGTATGATTTAGAAATAATAAAGAAATATGCTAATATGATAAAAGACTATGATGTTTTAGTTTTAGGGTGTACCCATTATCCTATTATAAAAGATAAATTAAAAAAGTATTTACAAGATAATATTTTAATTGTTGATATGGGAGTATGTCTTTTAGATAATATAAAAATAAAAGAAAGTAATAATTTAAAAATAGAATTATATTTTAGTAAAATAGATAATACTTTAAAAGAAAATATTAAAAAAATTATAAAATATGATTATAAAATATATGAAGTTTAATATAGTAATTTGTATTTAACAAATGCGAAAATGTTTGCAATTTTAAATAAAATATGATATATTCTTAAATGTGATTCGCTGCTTCTATTTTTTTAAGTATAATCACGATTAGAAAGGAAGATGAATATGAACGTAATTGACAAGATTACTGCATCACAGTTAAATCCTAACATTCCAGAATTTAGAGTAGGTGATACTGTTAGAGTTGACGTTAAAATCATTGAAGGAAAAAGAGAGAGAATTCAAGCTTTTGAAGGAATTGTAGTGAAAAGACATGGTTCAGGTGTAAGTGAAACATTTACAGTTCGTAAGGTTTCATATGGAGTTGGAGTTGAAAGAACATTCCCAATTCATTCACCAAAAATTGCTTTAATTACAGTTGTTAAAAAAGGAAAAGTAAGACGTGCTAAACTTAATTTCTTAAAGGATTTAGTTGGTCAATACAAAATTAAGGAAAGGGGATAGGGTAAATTCCCTTTTTTATTTATATGGAAAAAGATACAAAGACAAAAATATTAACTTTTTTGAAGGGTTCTATTAGTTATATAATAATAATTGTAGCTGTTCTTTTATTTAAACAATTTATTATTGCTCCTATTAAAGTAAATGGAGATAGCATGAATGAAACTTTAATGAATAATGACATAATGCTTTTAGATAAGATTAGTTATCGTTTTACAGATATAAAAAGATTTGATATTGTTGTAATAAAAAAAGATAAAGAATATATAATAAAAAGAATAATAGGCTTGCCGGGGGATGTTGTAGAATATAAAGACAATAAGTTATATATTAATGGTAAAGAAGTTGAAGAAGATTTTAAACATGATAGAAATACTAATGATTATAAAGAAGAAAAAATAAAAGATGGTTATTATTTTGTAGTAGGTGATAATCGGGATATTTCTTTAGATTCTAGAATAATTGGTTTAATTAAAAGAGAAGAAATCTTAGGCAAAACCTCACTTGTAATATTTCCGTTTAATAGATTTGGAGTAAAAAAATAAAATAAGTAAGTTGGAGTTTAATAATATGGAAAAAATAAGTTTAGTAATACCTTGTTATAATGAAGAAGCAAATATAGTTTATTTTCATGAAGAGACAAATAAAATATTTGAAAAAGAAAAAGTAAAAATAGAATATGTCTTTATAAATGATGGAAGTTATGATGGAACATTATTAGAAATGAAAAAGCTTATTAGAAAAAATCCCGAAGAAGATATAAAGTGTTTAAACTTTTCTAGAAACTTTGGAAAAGAAGCAGCCATTATAGCTGGACTTGAAGCCTCAACTGGAGATTATGTTTCTATAATAGATGCTGATATGCAACAAAATCCTAAATACGTATTAAAGATGTATGAATTTTTAAAAGAAAATAGTGAATATGATAGTGTTGCTTGTTATCAAGAGAAAAGACGAGAGAATAAAATAATAGCAATTTTCAAGAAATGGTTTTACCATATAATAAATAGATTATCTATGGTAGATTATAAAGAAAATGCCAGTGATTTTAGATTATTAAAAAGAAAAGTAGTAGATGCAATTATTAAAATGCAAGAGTATTATAGATTTTCTAAAGGGATATTTAGTTATGTAGGTTTTGAAACATATTATATGCCATATGAAGTAGAGAAAAGAAAGTATGGAAAATCAAAATTTTCCTTTATAAAATTATGTAAATATGCAATTGATGGGATAGTAAGTTTTTCCTTAGTACCTCTTAAGATAGCAACATTTATAGGAAGTATATCATTTATAGCATCACTTATATATTTAATATATATAATAATTCAAAAATTAACAATAGGAATAGAGATAAGTGGCTATGCAACAATTGTATGCTTAATATTATTTTTTGGAGGAATTCAATTAATTATTTTAGGAATAATTGGAGCATATCTCGGAAGAGTTTATATAGAAACTAAAAGAAGACCTAAATATATACTAGAAGGAGTTTATAAAACAGAGAAGAAGTAGTAATATTTCTTTTCTTTTTTTAACTTTTTTTGTATAATAATTAAGGAAGTGAAACTATGAAAAAGATATTTAATAAATTAGTAAAGTTATATAAAAAATATGAAGAAATAATAAATTATTTAATAGTTGGAGTTCTAACAACTGTTGTTAGTTTAGGAACTTATTTTTTAGTAACTAACACTTTTCTAGAACCAAGTAATGAAATAGAACTTCAAATTGCAAACATTATATCTTGGGTATTAGCAGTAGCATTTGCTTATTTTACTAATAGAATATTTGTTTTTAAAAGTAAAAATCAAAATAAAATAAAAGAAGCTTTAAGTTTTGTTTTAGCTAGAATATTTAGTTTATTTATAGATATGTTAACAATGTATATACTTGTATCACTTTTACATTATAATGATGGAATATCTAAAATAGCTACTCAAGTTATAATTATCATTGTAAATTATGTTTTAAGTAAATTAATAGTTTTTAGAAAAAGTAAATAAAGTTTACTTGATAGAAAGATAGTGATTTTATGAAAAATGAATTATGGTTAATTTGGAAAAATCCAGAAACAAGAAGAGAATATAAAGTTGGGTCTTTAACTTTTTGCAATAATATTTATACTTTTAAATATGTTAATCCTGAATTGAATGATGCTTTGAATAATGGGTTTGATTATTTTCCAGGATTTGATAAACTTGATAAAACATATTCTAGCAAAGAATTATTTGCTAATATAGAGACAAGATTACCTAACCCAAAAAGACCAGATTATTTAGAAATTTTAAATTTATATAATTTAGAAAAAAATTCAACAAAAATAGAAATTTTAAAAGCAACAAAGGGTAGATTAATTACTGATAATTATGAATTTGTACCTCCTTTTGATAAAAATAAAATTGAATTTGATATAGCTGGTACTAGGTATTTCAAAGATATTTCTAAATGTAAGAAAATAATTAATGTTAATGACAATTTATTATTAGAATTAGAACCTAATAATAAATATGACCTTAATGCTATTAAAGTAATTTTAAGTAAAAATGGAAAATTATATCACTTAGGATATGTTCCAAGATATTATTCTTATGAGCTTACAAAATTATTAAAAAATAGTGTAAAATATTCTGCTATGATTAAAAGTCTTAATTTTGAAAGTGATATTTATGATGAGGATATAACAGCTATTGTTAGATTAATTTTCAATAATTAATATAATAAAAAGTAATTGACAAACTAAGTATAAATAAGTAAAATAAAATACGTATAAAAAAGTTCAAGAAAAAAACTTAGGAAGGGTGTAGTTAATATGAAAAAATCACTTGAAATATTAATTTTAAAAAATGTAAATAAAGTGTCAAGTGGGGGGGGGGGTATTTAAATACTTATTCTCAATTAATTCATATTAATTTTATGGCATCATAAAGATTAGCATTTTTTTGCTAATTTTTGTGATGCTTTTTTGTGGTGACAAATAATGAAAAAAAGTATAACAGATTATCTAGATGAGGTATCTTTAATTTATAAGAATAAGAATATTTTTGTTGAAAATAAAGATAATAAGATTACTTATCAAAAATTTGTTAAAGAGGCTAAAGTAGTAGCTAGTAACATATTAATTGATAAATATTATAATCAACCAATAGCTATTTTTATTTCTAAAAGCATCAATTGTTTAAAAGCAATGTTTGGTGTTCTTTATAGTGGAAATTTTTATTGTGTATTAGATACCGATTCTCCAAAAGAGCGAATTGAAAAAATTATAGAAACTTTAAATCCAGTTTTAATTTTAACTGACTCTAATAATATAGAAAAATTAGGAAATTATAATTTTAATATTAAAACTTTGAATATTTCTTCCCAAGATTTAAATATAAATAATAAAGCTTTGAAAGAAGTTAATAGGAGAAGAATTGATACTAATCCAGCATATGTTTTATTTACTTCTGGTTCAACGGGTATTCCTAAGGGAAGTGTAATTACTCATAAATCACTTATAGCCTATACAACTTGGTTTAAAGAAACTTTTGATATAAATGAAAAAACTATATTTGGAAATCAAACACCTTTTTACTTTAGTATGTCAGTTTCAGATGTTTTTTCAACAGTTATTTCAGGAGCAACATTAAATATAATCCCTAAAATCAATTTTTCTTTTCCAGTTAATTTAATAAAATATATGAATGATTATAAAATAAATACAATCTATTGGGTACCATCGGCTTTAAGCATTGTAGCTAATTTAAATACCTTTGATTACGTTATTCCTAAATACTTAGAAAAAGTTTTATTTGCTGGTGAAGTAATGCCAATGCCTCAGTTAAATATTTGGAGAAAGCATATAGATGCTATGTATGCAAATTTATATGGTCCAACTGAAACAACTGATATTTGTACTTACTATGTAGTAAATAGAAAATTTAAAGATAATGAGACATTACCAATAGGTAATAATTGCAATAATTTAGAAATACTTTTAGTAAATGAAAATGGAGAATCTGCTAAAGAGAATGAAATAGGTGAAATATTTGTAAGAGGCTCTTTTGTTGGTAGTGGATATTATAATAATAAAGAAAAAACTGAGCTTGCATTTGTTCAAAATCCTTTAAATAAATGTTATCCTGAAATAGTATATAAAACAGGCGATTTAGGAAGATACAATAAGTATGGTGAAATAGAGTATTTTGGAAGAAAAGATTTTCAAATAAAACATATGGGATATAGAATAGAACTTGGAGAAATAGAAACTAATATTAATTCCTTAAAGGGATTAACAATATGTGCAACAATTTATGATAATTTAAATAAAAAAATAGTTTTATTTTATGAGTCTAATTCTTTAACAGATGATGATGTAATTAAATATATAAATCAAAAATTACTTAAATATATGCAACCAAATAAAGTTATTAAACTATCTAAAATGCCTTACAATGCTAATGGAAAAATAGATAGAGTTAAATTAAAAGAGATATATGAGAAAGGAAATTTTTAATATGAAAGAAATAGTAGAAGTATTAAATGAAGTAAAACCAGGAGTTGATTATTTAAAAGAAGAAAATTTAATTACAGGTGGAATTTTGTCTTCTTTTGATTTAGTTATGTTAATTGCTATGTTAAATGATAAATTTAATATTAATATAACAGTAGTAGATTTAGTACCTGAAAATTTTGAGAATGTAAAAAGTATTGAAAATTTAGTAAATAAATTAAAATAGTTAGAAGGTTTAGGTTATGAGTTATGCATCTTTAAATTTTTTAATACTTGTAATAGTATTAATGTGTTTTTATTATGTATGTCCTAAAAAGTATAGATGGATTATCTTATTGCTTGGAAATATATACTTTTTTATGTCTTTAAGTGGAAAGTTAATAATTTATTCGTTAATTGCAACAATTATAACTTACGCTTTAACTATATTACTAGAAAGTAGTAAAAAAAATAAAAAGAAAATTTTAATTTTAAACATATTTTTAGTTTTAGCCTTTTTATTAGTTTTAAAATACGATAATTTCTTTTTATCTTTACTTAATCCTATAATTAATTTAGTGGGATTAAAAATCCCATATAAAAAGTTTATTTTACCAATTGGAATTTCTTATTATACTTTAGAAATGATAGCATATTCCGTTGATGTTTATAGGAAAAAGGTAAAAGCTGAAACTAATTTTTTGAAATTATTTACGTTTTTTACTTATTTTCCTAAATTAATTGAAGGACCAATAAGCAAATATTCTGAAATGAAGGAAAAAATGTTTTCTTCTAATTGTTTTGATTATGAAAAATTTAAAAATGCTTGGGTTTTAATAGGATATGGTTTTATTAAAAAAATGATAATTGCTGATAGACTTGGAATATTTGTTGATAAAATATTTGAGCAAAATATAATAGGCCTACCTTTAATTTTAGCTGTTATTTTTTATACAATTCAAATATATTGTGATTTTTCAGGTTGTATTGATATTGTAAGTGGAGTATCTGAGCTTTTTGGAATTAATTTACCAGTTAATTTTAAAAGACCTTTCTTTTCAACCTCAATTCAAGAATTTTGGACAAGATGGCATATAACTTTAGGAGCTTGGCTAAAAGAGTATATTTTTTATCCAATATCTTTGTCTAAGTTGAATATGAAGTTAAATATGAAAGTAAGGAAAATTAAATTTAAGCATCTAGCTAGATTTATTACAATTGCTTTTCCTTTACTATTTGTATGGCTTGTTAATGGATTATGGCATGGTGCAAGCATTAAATATGTAACTTACGGTTTATATTATTATTTATTAATGATGTTAGGAGTTTTATTTAAACCTATTTTAGACTTTATTGTAAAAAAATTAAAAATAAATACTGAAGTATGGAGTTATAAACTTTTTAAAATATTAAGAACAATTTTAATAGTTTGTATTGGAATGCTATTAT
Organism: uncultured Bacilli bacterium; assembly: GCA_947595345.1. Taxonomy (GTDB): domain Bacteria; phylum Bacillota_I; class Bacilli_A; order RF39; family UBA660; genus RUG591. Next base: position 8,289 of record CANQEQ010000046.1, read on the forward strand.
TTAGAAGTGATAGTTTAACTCAATTTACACTTTTATTTAAGGGATTATTTTCCTTTACAATGCCTAAAAAAATAACTGAATTTGGATTAGTATATAAAGATTTTCGTTTAGTATTTTTCTATATATTAATAATTTTTGGTGTAGAATTAGCAGGTGAATTAAAAGTAAATGTTAGAGAAAAATTAAATGAACAAAATTTAATTTTTAGATGGTTAGTATATATATTTATAATATTTTCAATATTAATATTTGGAGTATATGGTTATGGCTTTGATGCTAAAAGCTTTATATATGGAGGTTTTTGATGAAAACAGGAATAAAAAATTTATTAAAATTTTTAACATTTGTTTTTATTGTTTGTTTTATAACTTTAAAATTAGGTGATGTTTTTGTTTTAAAAAGAGATGCAACAGTTGTTATTAATGCATTTCATGATTTACCTAAAAATTCTATTGATGTTTTAATAGTTGGAAATAGTAGTATAATGAGGGCAGTTTCACCTATGGAACTTTGGAAAAGTGACGGGATAACATCATATAATTATAGTATTGCCGGAGGAAGAATACATGCATTTTATTATTGGATACAAGATGCTCTTAAAACTCAAAAACCTAAACTTGTTATAATGGACCCTGTAACTTTCTTTTATGAACAAGATGTAACTGAAGAAGCACGAAGATTTTTTGTTGATTATATAGAAGATTTTGATATAAAATTTAAAATGATGAATGACCCAATTTATGGAGAAACTAGTTTTGATAAGGCTTCAATTTTATTTCCTTTTATAAGATATCATGATAGATGGAAAGAGATAGAATTTGAAGATTTAGAAAACATTGGTAAAACTTATGACTGTTTTTATAGAGGATTTTTATTTAGTTCAAAAGTACAACCTAATTATAAAGGAAATGAATATATGAAAAAATCTAGAGATAATGTAAAAATGATGGATACTTATAAAGAGTATTTATATAAAACAATAGATTTATGCAAAAAGAATGATATAAAAGTGTTAATTTTGGGTGTTCAAGATATTAGAGTTTGGGGACCAGAAGAATCTAGACAATTAAATGAAATAGCTAGAGAAACAGGAGTAGATTTTTTGGATTTAAATTCTATTGATTATGGTTTAAATTGGTTACAAGATACCAAAGATGGTGGAGCTCATTTAAATGTATTAGGAGGTTTAAAGGTCACATCTTATTTAAGTAATTATATAAGAAATAATTATGATATTCCATCTAGAAAAGGCGAGAAGGGGTATGAATTTTGGGATAAAGATTATTTAACTTATGAAAAAGAAAAAGAAACAGCACTAAAAGTTGTTAATTCAAGAATTAAAAAGTTAGGTTTAGATAGTGAAGATTAAAATAATCAATGAAAGTGAAGTAGATATTAAAGCCCTAAAAATAATATATGATAAATTAAATTGTTTTGATAGAGAAAGAATATCAAAAATGAATAAATCACGTCAAATAAAATTTCTTATTGGCAGGTATTTATTAGTTCAAGAAGGAATTGACATATCTAAAATTTTTTATAATGAAAATGGCAAACCTTTAATTGAAGATAATTATTTTAGTATAAGTCATTCTTTTGATTTAACAGCAATTGCAGTTTCAAATAAGCCAATTGGAATAGATATTGAGAAAAAAAGAAACATAAACGATAAAATAAAAAATAATATTTTGAAAAATTTTACTCAAAAAGATTTAATAGAAAATCATAATTTGTTATTTGAAGAATTTACAAAAAGAGAAGCTTATATAAAACTTAATGGTTTGAATTTAAAATATATAAGTGATAATATATCTGATTATAAATTTAAAACTTATAATTATAAAAATTACGTAGTAAGTGTATGCTATTTGTAAAGTTTAATAAATTAGAAATGTTGACAAAATAAATATAAATAAGTAAAATAAAATACGTATAAAAAAGTTTTGCAAAAACTTAGGAAGGATGTAGTTAATATGAAGAAATCACCTGAAATATTATTTTTTAAAGAGTGTAAACAAAGTGTCAAGGGGGGGGGGTATTTAAATACAAAATTCCTAATTTTTCATATTAGAAATTAAAAATTAGTGCATGAAAAAATAGCAATTTTTTGCTAGTTTTTATGCTTTTTTAATTTTATGAAAAGGAAAGATTAGGAATATGAAAAAAATAATAATAAGTGGAATAAATGGTTTTATTGGTTCTTCTTTATGTAAGGAATTTCTTAAAAAAGATTATTTTGTAATTGGACTTGGAAGAAGTGAATTTAAGCATAAAGAAATTTTCCAAAACAAAAATTTTAAATTCATGCAAGTAAATAATATTGACAATAAAATTTTAAAAGATGCTGATATTTTTTATCATTTGGCTTGGAATATGGGACTTTATAATACTAAAGATACCCTACTTGCATGTAATATTGAATTAGACAATATTAAAATGTCTTGTGAAATGGTTGAAATTGCAGTAAGAAATAGTGTAAAAAAAATAATATTTATAGGAAGTATATCTGAAGAAATGTATTATTTTGATAAAAATAGAAATTTAACCAATATAAAAGGTAGAATATATGGAATAGCTAAACAAACAGCAAATGAATTTTGTCAAAAAATTTCAGTTGATGCAAATGTAGAATATGTTCATGTATTATTAGCAAATACATATGGCCCTTTTGATTATAATAATAAAGCAGTTGCACAGTTTATTAAAAAAATGGT
>CANQEQ010000047.1 GCA_947595345.1 uncultured Bacilli bacterium
AAGAAAGCTGAAGAAAAGAGCTTTAATGATGGAGTTCAAGAAGGAATAGAGCAAGGTCTTATTCAAAAAGAGAGAGAAATGATAATTAATATGGCAAAAAAAGGATTAACTCTAGAAGATATTAAAGAAATATCAGATTTACCTTTAGAAAAAGTAAAAGAAATAATTGCTAATAATAAAAAATAAAAAAATAGAAAAAAGACATAAATTGAAAAGAACTAATTTATGTCTTTTAATATAGTAATAATTTAATAAAAAAAGTTGTTATTAAAGAACTATATTTTCTTTTTAGGAACAAATCCAAGGATTAATCTTGTTTTTAATCTCTTTTTTTATACCTTAGTAGTTTAAAAAGACTTAATTAAAATCTGCGCGCACGCCAGGAGTAGTGCTTCCTACCCAATTTTCGTTTAACTCACCAGCTGGGTTAACATCAAACTCATTAGCATTAGCGTTCCACGAATTGAAGTTACGAGGCGACATCTAAATAGTAGTAGATTAACCCTATATAAAGAATATTAAATTTTAATAGAAAAATCAAGATTATCTTAATTTTAGTAATAAAAATGGCATCAGTCTTAGACTAATGCCACAACTAAATTTTCTTTAGTAGGCATGTCAGTTAAAAACCGAAATGCTTCCTACATGTTAAATTATACTAAAATATAATATAAGTATAACAAAAATAATAAAATTAGACAAAAACTAATTTATATTTTCATATTCTTTAGTTCTTTGATAAGGTGTTTTAACATCAGTTAATCCAATTATATAATCAACACTTGTATTATATAAAAGTGCTAATTTTATTAAATGTTCTATTGATAATTCTTTATCATAACTTTCATAATCTAAATATAGTTCTAAAGATATATTCAAATATTTAGCAACTTCTTTAGGTACCATTAATTTATTTTTTCTTAGTTCTATTAATCTATTCATATATTTACCCCTTTTAATATGTTTTTGTTTTGATTGGTTCAACATGCCAATCTTCTCTATAACTTGCATATAAAAGATTAAAAGTTAATCCATATTTATATGCGTTTTTATGAGCCCAACCCATACTAGGACAACTAGAGTCTGTTCTTCCATATGGGCAAACTTTACCATTTTTATCATAAAATTCCAGGTCACTTGCTATTCCAAATCCATGCATAGAATGACCAGGTGATATTGCTCTTCCTTTTTCCATAGTACGATAATAATTTACTTGAGTTTGGTAACTTCTACAACCTTGAGTACTAATAGTTATTTTATAACCATTCTTTTTAGCATCTTCTATCATATTTGTTAATCTAATATAGAAATAATTATTATAACCATATTTATTATTAAAACCTTGGTTTAAAGGATTAGTAGGACAATACATACCTGAATAAGTTGTTTTATTTCCACCTTTATATTTTGGATAATAGAATACACCATTTTTAACATACACTGAATTAAGTTTTCTAGTATCAGTTTCTTTCATTATATTATCTTCTACTTTTATTTCATTCTTAACAGTTTCATCTTTAGTATTTAAAGACTTATTTAAAGTTTCTTTTTTATTAGTAGTTGTTTCATATTTATTATTATAATTTGAATAAGCAATAACTAAAACATTTTCTAGATACTTTTCCTTTACCGATTTGCTTAAATCAGTATCATTTAAAGCTTTATAATTTTCTTTATATTCTTCTATAATTTCTTTTTTAGCATACATATAACATTTATTATCTTTATTATTCAATATATTATTAATACTAAAAGCTGCTATAAACAGAATAAATACTCTAAATATAAGTTTACTTTCCTTTTTTATAAAACCTTTTATAAATAACTTATCTATTTTCCCGTTTTTAATTTTATGTCTAATTATTTTAATTACAATAAATTCTAAAGTTATAAAGGGAATTATTATCATGCAAAAACCAAGTAGTAGTTTTAAATAGTATGTAAAATTCAATAATATTAAACTATTACAAGTAAACACAAAATCCCCCCTTAAAAAAATTCTTATATATTATACACCAAAACTTGGAAAAAATAAAGAAAAAAATAAAATAAGGGCTTATCTAAGCTTAAATTTGAGATTTTTCTTAATAATTTAATTAAAGTTTTCTTGCCTCTTTAGGCTTATTTATTAAGGTAAGTTTGACATTTCCTTTAATTTATGATATAATTTAGAAACTTAAATGGACATAATAGGGGGTTAATATGGAAGTTTTAAATTTTGATAGTTTTACATTGAAAGATGCCATAGATAAAGGCAAGGTAATTGGAAGAAATGGCTCTAATGGTGTAGTTTTTTCGCACGGTGAGAATTTAATTAAACTACATAAAAGATTATTTTCACTTCTTGAAGTAAATTGTAGAGAATTAGCTAATCATGTTTTTAAAGATGTTTTTCGTTATGATGATGAACCATTTGTTAGAAAAGAACAAATAGAATACTTATTATCAATTCAAGAAAATGTAACTTTAACGGATTTTGATAAAGGTATTGTTTTAGTAAATGAGCGTATATGTGGTTCTATTTTAACACCACATTTAGATTATAAAGATTTAACTGATTATAATCCTAATTCTTTAAGTGAACTTTTAAAAATTTTAGAAAATATTTTATTAGCCCTTCGTGAACTTGAAAAAAATGGAGTTAGTCATTTAGATTTAGCTATGAATGAGAAAGGTTTTGAACCTACTTTAAATGTTTTATATAAAGGAATAGATATTAAATTATGTGATTTAAGTGGTGAGTTTGTAACTTATGGAAAATATGCTAGTCCTAATTTGATGTATAAACAATATGTTGAATTAATGGTATGTTTAGTTAAAAAAATAAAAGATGCATATCCTTTAATTTATGAGATGTTAAAAAATATTAAATATGGTACAATAGAAAGTTACGAAGATGCAGTAAGAACTCTTGATAAAGTATACAAGTTAGGAAGGTAGGAAGTAGTATGTCAAATTTTATAGTAAATGCCGATGATGAGGCTTGTTTTGATTTCAATGAACAAAAATTAAGTGTTGTAAGAAGAAAAATAGAAGAATGTAGAGCTTTTGGAAAAGAATTTAGAATAATATTTCTTGATATAGATAATGTTATTAATAACTCTGAACCAACTATGCAACGTCAACTTGAAAAAATTAATTATTTAGCATCTTCTGCTTATAGAAGAAGTGTTATGGGAAGAAACTCAGAAGATAAAGATAGAATTGCTATGAAAATAAAAAAATCTTATGATATCTTAGATGGTATTTTAGAGGAGACTATGCCTTTAACTGAGAGAATGGATTATGAAGAAATTCACCAAGATAAAAACTTATTTAGACAGTCTATTCCTTGGGTTAATGAAATGCTTGAAGATACAAGTTATAAAGAGAAACTTGTCTATGAATTAGGGGATAATCATGAAGTTGAATTTTTCTTTTTATACTTAACCCATATTAATCCACCAAGAGAAGCTGCTACTAAAATTCGTAAGTATTTCTATCGTACACCTTTAATTGATGGAGTTATTTGGTTACCTTTTCATGATAATCATAAGCATATTAATAGTAAAGCTCTTTATGCTACTAGTATTTTAGGTTTACACCCTCGTGAATTTAAAAATTGTTATTTAATAGACGATACTGAAAAAAATATTGGAGAATGGAAATCTTATGGAGGACTTGCTATACCTTTCTTGACTTCCGGTTTTCCAGACCCTCGGGAATTAGACCCTGATGAATGTGAAAAATATTCTGAACATAACTGTGAAAGAATGCTTATTGATATGAATCCTTCAAAAATAGCTGATATAATTGGTATGATTGAACAAGATAGAAATATTGGTCTTGATACTGTTAATATACAGCAAAAAGTAAAAAGAATGGTTATAAAAAGATAAAAAAAGCAGTGATGCTTTTTTTTAATAATAAATATTAGTATTATTGTAATATGGAGGGTATGGCCGTGGCATAGGTCTTGGCATAGGACGTCCATTTATTAAATAAACTGGAACTGGTCTTGGATAGTAACTTGGACGATTAATTAAATTTCCAGCAATTCCACCTAAAATAAAAGGGGCTAGAAAATTACCTCCAACAAATCTGTCGTCATTGTTATAAGAAATATAATTAGGTTCATTTTTAAAATTTTGATAATTTTCTTTTGTATAATAATTTTTTTGTGGTATATTATAATTAGTGTACATAAAATACTCCTTTCCAAGATATTTTATGAATATAGAAAGGAATTGTTAAAATGGAAAGAATAGAAAAATTAAGTGAAATAATTGTTAATCATAGTATTAAAGTAGTAGAAAATGAAAAAGTTTTGATAACTTATGAAAGCTTTGAGACTATGCCTCTTATTAATGTTTTAGTAAAAGAAATATTAAAACATAAAGGAATACCAACTATTAAATATATTAATCCTGAGATTAGTAATTTAATCAAAGAAAATTTGAATGATAATATTATAGAAAATAAGAAAAATATTTTAAAGTTTGAAGTAGAAGAATATGATTCATTTATTCAAATTCGTTATACTTTAAGTGATTATTATGGCAAAAATGTTGATGTTACTCTTAACAATAAATTAAAGAAAGCTTTAAGTAAATATAAAGATATTCAAGTAAATAAAAAGAAATGGGTTCTTTTAAATTATCCTAGTATAGTTGATGCTTATAAAGCTAAAATGACATATAATGATTTCTTTAATTTTACACTTGATGTTATGACTAGCCCTTATGATAAGATGTATAATGATATGTTACCTCTTAAAAGATTAATGGAAAAAACTGATAAAGTAAGAATTAAAGGTAAAAATACAGATATTACTTTTAGTATTAAAGGACTTCCAGCTATTATTTGTTCAGGTGAATCAAATATTCCGGATGGGGAAGTATTTACAGCTCCTGTTCGTGATAGTATAAATGGAACAATTACTTTTAATACTCCATCTCCTTATGATGGCTTTGTCTTTGAAGATGTTAGTTTAACCTTAAAAGATGGAAAAATAGTAGAAGCTAAATGTCGGGCTCATACAGAAAAATTAAATGAAATATTAAATACTGATGAGGGAAGTCGTTATGTGGGAGAGTTTTCATTCGGTTTAAATCCTAAGATTTTAGAACCAATTGGGGATATTTTGTATGACGAGAAAATCGGAGGTAGTATTCATTTTACACCAGGTACTGCTTATAAAGAATGTAATAATGGTAATGTATCAGATATTCATTGGGATATGGTTTTAATTCAAAGAAGTGATTATGGTGGAGGAGAAATCTATTTTGATGATGTTTTAGTAAGAAAAGATGGCTTATTTGTTTTAGACGAACTTAAAAACTTAAATTATGATTTAAAGTAAGAAAGTGATTTTCATTTTGAAAGTCATTTTTTTGTAAATTTATTTGTATGACTATCTTATTTATGATATATTAATAAAGGAAGTGTTAATATGGAAGAATATTTTAATGAAGCAGTTATGCTTGCTAAGAATGGGGTTAAAGAATTAGAAGGAGGACCTTTTGGAGCTATAATTGTTAAGGAAGGTAAAATAGTTGGTGTTGGAAATAATAAAGTTTTAAAAGAAAAAGACCCAACAGCTCATGCTGAAATTGTAGCAATTCGAGATGCTACTAAAAACCTTAATACTTATGATTTAACGGGTTGTATAATATATACTACAAGTGAACCTTGTCCAATGTGCTTATCAGCTATTATTTGGTCTAATATTAAAGAAATATACTATGCAACAAATAGAAAAGAAGTAGCTCAAATTGGTTTTCGTGATGATTTAATCTATAATTATTTTGAACATAATAAAAAAGATATTTTAAAAATTCACCATATAGAAAACAAAGAATGTCAAGAATTATTAAATAGTTATAAAAATAAGTTGTATTAATAATAAAGGAGAAAAAATGGAGAAGATAGATTTAGGAAAAAAAGATAATAAGATGTTGAAAATGAATTTTGCTAAAGCTATTTCTGACGAAGATTTTAAAGAATTAGTATCTAATTTAAACTTAAATGAAAATGTTTTAATGAAATATACAACAAGATTAATGACTGCTTCTAAAGAATATAAAAATTGTAAAAATTGTAAGGCTTTAGTTAATTGTAAAAATGAAGTAAAAGGCTTTTGTCTAACACCTATAAATGAAAATGATAATTTAACTTTTGTGTATCAAAAATGTGAATATAAAAGAAAATTAGATAAAAATTCTGAATACTTAAAAAATATTTATTACTTTGAAGTACCACCTATTTTAAAAAGTGCTAATTTTAAAAACATTTATAAGGACGATAAAAACCGATTAGAAATAATAAAAAAAATCAAAGAGTTTTATGATAATTACAAAAATGGTGTTGCTTCTAAAGGAATATATTTAAGTGGAAACTTTGGTTCAGGAAAATCTTATTTAATTGCAGCCTTATTTAATGAATTAGCTAAATTAAATTATAAAAGTGCTATAATCTATTTTCCCGATTTTTTAAGAAAATTAAAATTAGGTTTTGGTTATAGTGGTGAAGAGTATCAAGAATTATTTGATAATATAAAGAAAGTTCCTTTATTATTAATTGATGATATAGGAGCTGAGAAACTAACTGATTGGGCAAGAGACGAAATTCTTGGTAGTATGTTACAATATAGAATGGATTTCAAATTACCAACCTTTTTTACCTCAAATTTAAACCTTAAAGAATTAGAAAATCATTTACAAATAACCAATACTGGTAGTGATAAAATAAAAGCTAGACGAATAATTGAAAGAGTTAAATATTTAGCTAATGAAGTTATTTTAATTGGCATCAACCGAAGGAGTGAGTAGATATGCGTAGCAATACATCAATGTTAATAAATAGTGTAACCGATTATGTAAATAGTATGTCAAAGTTACAAGATTTAAAAATTGATGCTAATTGCTACTTTTTTAAATTGTTGCAAACTTTAGAATACGAAGTTAGAAATTATAGAAACAATAAAGATTATTCCTTTTTAATTCAAATTGCTAATAGTTTAAGATTTTTAAATAATAGATTACCTTCAAGTATAAAGAAAAAACATCGGGATAAAATAATTAATATAAAAAGACTTTGTGAAGAAAAAGCTAAGAATATGAATGAATATAATAAAAAAATCTTAAAAGAAGTTATAAAAACATTAGAAATCTTACTTGTTAAAGCTAAAAGAGCTGAACTGATTTATGAAACAATTTTTAATTTTCGGAAATTAGATTATTTAGATAGAGTAATTGAAGCTGATAAATCACTTTTGAATTTAAAGATTAAAGCTAGTCCAATTTTTATTTTAGTAATAAAAGGATATTTAGAAACTAATACTAGAAATTCAATTTATTATTTTGAAAGAGTAATTAATAAATTTTTATTAGAAGAAACTTTTGATTTAGAAAGTCTTAAAGAAGAAGCCATAGAACTTTTAAAAACTTATTTAGATACTTCTAAAGATATAGATATTTTTAAAATGAAAAGTATTAGAAAGATAATAAATAGTATTCAAAAACGTGATAATTTATTTAAAGAAATTATAAGTAATCCAGAAAGAGAAATTGTAGTATTAAAACCTAATGATAATTTAGATAAAAGTTTAAAAGAAAGAGTTTATATAAATGATTATATTATTACAATTGACGATAGTAACTCTTTAGTTTTAGATGATGCTATATCTTTTTCTAAAAAAGAAAATGGCAATATAGTCTTTAAAGTGCATATAGCTGATATTTTAGCTTACTATGATTATAATTCACCTTTAATTAAAGAAGCTAAGTTAAAAGCCTCAACTGTTTATTTAACAGGGGATACTCAAATACCTATGATACCTCTTCCTATATCAGGTTATTTAGTATCTTTAGTTGAGAATAGAGAAAGATATGCTAAGACTTTTTGTTTTGAATTTGATAAAGATTATAATTTAGTTGATACATATTTTTTAAATAGTATTATAAAAGTATCTAAAAAAGAAACTTATGAGAATTTGAATAATTTATATAAAGTAGGTGGAACTAATTTATCTGAAGCTTTAATGTTAGAAGGTTTCTATAATATTTTATCTAGTTTAAGAAAAATGTTTAAGAATGTTGAAAATTATGAGAAAAGTAAAATAAAAAATATACAAGGTGATAAGGATTATGTAAGTGATTTTGCTTCTCAATTAGTTGCTCATTCTATGGTATCAGTTGGATTTTCAACAGCCAAATTTTTTATGGAAAACAATTTACCTTTTGCTTATAGGTGTCAAAAGTTTGATAATAATTGGCTTAGTTTTTTAAAAACATTACATCTTGATACTAGTAATCCGGAATATTTAAAAATGTTAAAAAGTGTTAATTTAGGTTATCCTAAATCATATTATTCTAGTATGAATTCAGGGCATTTAGGATTAGATGTTAAAAGTTATTCACATACTACTAGTCCTCTTAGACGTTTCTGTGATATTTTAAATCATTTAGCACTTGATACTTGTTATTTTAAAGAACCAACTGATTTAGAACTTGATAATTTACTTAAAGAAATTCAAGAAGTAACACCATATTTGAATATGCAAAGGAATACTAATGAAGAAGCTGTAAAGGAATTTAGTAAGGAAAAAATATTAAAATTAGGAGATTAAATATAATTTTTTTAAATAAATTGACTGATTAACAAAAATATATTATTATTTTAAATTGAAAAGAGGATTTAGATATGAAAAATTTAGAAAATGATACTTCATTAGCTATTGATAATGAAGTAGAGGAAGCTTTAAATGAAGTAAAAGAAATAGAAAAAGAATATAAAGATGGAACAAGAAAAGGTTACAACAATGTTAATGAAATGTTAATTTCTATTTTAGAAGATTAAATAGTAAAATTAGGTTAGAAAATCTAATTTTTTTTGTATAATTTTACCATATATGAAAATACTATATTTGGTGATAGTGTGGAAAAGAAATTGTATGATAAAATGGTTGTTTCTCATAATCCAAAGGAGCATAAAGTAGAAAACGCTTTTATAGCTTTCATGGTTGGAGGGTTAGTTGGTGTAATTGGTCAATTGTTAGTTGATTTTTATTCATATTATTTACATCTTTCGTCAAATGAAGCTTCTATTTTCATGATTATAACTTTAATCTTTTTAGCTAGTTTATTTACAGCTTTAGGCTTTTTTGATAAGTGGGTTAACTTTGCTAGATGTGGACTTATTATTCCAATTACCGGATTTGCTCATTCTATGACAAGTGCAGCAGTTGAATATAAAAAAGAAGGTTTTGTAACAGGACTTGGTACTAATATGTTTAAATTAGCTGGAACGGTTATTTTATATGGAGTAGTATCGGCCTATATTTTTGGTTTTCTAAGACTTATTATTATGGGAGGTGCTTAATGACATCTAAATATAAGAATGTTTATATAGACGAAGTAGCAACAGTAGTAGGACCTTATGAATTTAATGGACCTTTGTCTAAAAGATTTGATAAACATTATGATGATATGTATTTTGGTTTAGATAGTTTAGAAAGTGCTGAAAGTAAATTAATGGTTGATAGTTTTAATTTAGTTTTACATAAATCTAAGAAAGAAAAAAGTGATATAGATGTTTTAATAGCTGGAGATTTACAAAATCAAATAGCTGCTAGTTCTTATGCAGCAGGTGAGTTGGATACTCCATTTTTAGGAATTTATAGTGCCTGTGCTACTAATACTGAGGGTTTAGTAATTGCTTCTAATTTAATTGAAAGTAATACCTGTGATAATGTTTTAGTTTCTGTTAGTAGTCATAATATGGTAGCTGAAAAACAATTTCGTAATCCAACTGAGTATGGAGGACCAAAGCCAAATACAGCAACTTTTACAGCCACAGGTGGAGCAAGTTGTTTGTTAACGAATAAAAAAAGTAAAGTTAGAATTGAAAGTTCAACTATTGGAAAAATAATTGATATGGAACAAAATGACCCTATGCATATGGGTAGAGTTATGGCTCCGGCTGCAGCTTATACAATTAATAAGCATTTAAGTGATTTAGATAGAACAATTGATGATTATGATTTAATTTTAACAGGAGATTTAGGTATAGTTGGAAAAGAAATACTTAGAGATTATATGAAAAGCGAATACGGAATAGATTTGAAAAATAAATATAATGACTGTGGTGTTATGTTATATGATTTAGATAAACAAAAAGAAGTTCAAGCTGGAGGTTCCGGACCAGTTTGTAGTGCTTTAGTTGTCTATGCTGATATAATTAAAAAATTAGAAAGAAAAGAATTAAAAAGGGTTTTATATGTGGCAACTGGTGCTTTATTTAATCCTTCAAGAGTTTTTCAAAAAGAAAATATTTTAAGTATAGCTCATGCTATTAGTTTGGAGAGTGTAGAATGATATACATATATTCATTTTTATTTGCTGGACTAGTTTGTTTAATAGCCCAATTGATTTTAGATAATACCAAGTTAACACCTGGTCATATTACAAGTTTATTTGTAATTCTTGGAGCAGCTTTAGATATATTTGATATTTATGATTTAATTGTTGCTCATGTTGGAGCTGGTGCTTTAGTTCCTATTACATCATTTGGTCATCTATTAATACATGGAGGACTTCAAAGAGCTAGTGAATTAGGTTTTGTTGGCCTTATGATGGGAGTATTTGATTTAACAGCTTCTGGTATTACTTCAGCTATTTTCTTTGCTTTTATATTTTCTTTATTCTTTAGACCAAAAGATTAATACAAGATTTATTTCTTGTATGGCAATCGCTTAAAAAAATAAATAGTTAACTGATACTTGGAATAATTTCAAATATCAGTTTTTCTAT